>NZ_JBWJVQ010000035.1:0-2233 GCF_056339875.1 Blautia sp. ZXY-1-C6 | reverse complement strand
ACAGTAAAGGTAAGAATACGCATAAAGGAAGAATATTATTACAGGATGCTCAGTCAGATGAGTGGAATCGAAATGGAGAGTGAGATATCAACTGATCCATACAATGCAGGAACTGGTACATATGAAAGAGGAATATGTAAAAGTGCAGGCTGCACTGGAAGCAGTGCGTGGAACCGGTTATGGTGTGGTTGTCCCGAATCTGGATGAGATTGAGATCGCACAGCCTGAAGTGATCCGACAGGGGAATAAATATGGAGTAAAGATCAAGTCAAAGAGTCCGTCTATCCATATGATAAAGGCAAATATAGAAACTGAAATTGCTCCCATAGTAGGAACGGAACAGCAGGCAAAGGATCTGATCCAGTATATTGATGAAGGCAGCCAGAGGGGGGAGAGTATCTGGGAGACTAATATTTTCGGTAAATCCATTGAGCAGTTGGTACAGGATGGCATCCGAAGCAAGATTGCAGCTATCAGCGAAGAAAGCCAGGTAAAGCTTCAGGATACCATGCAGAAAATTGTCAATGACAGTAAGGGCGGGCTGGTGTGTATTATCATATAGCTGCCGTATAATATGGTTCCTTTTAATTTTGCTTTTTAGCCGAACTGTGAAACAGTTATTCAGTTACAGGCAACGGAGAGCTCAGGTTACTGCGTCAATTACCGGTTCGTCAGTTTTTTTACTGTCAGTACTTTTTTCCCCTTCAATAACGACTTTATTAGGGAGGCATACGATGGTGCCTCCTTTTTCATCGATTGCCTTCTGTTTCATACACAGATGATCGGGGCATTGTGCAGAGATCATACGTGCCTGACCGTCTTTGATCTCACAGACATTTGTATCGTTGATTTTAATCATCTGATCCTTTTCCAGAGAATAAGTTCCATATTCTTTTCCGTCTACAGTAATGCGGATGGAACCATGACTGCCCTTATTTATAAGAGACATTCCTCCCCACATCGCCAGTGCAAGAATAAGAATACCACCTATAAAAATAAATTCTTTTTTCTTCAAAATATTGTACTCCATCTTTCTATAATAGCAGTAACGTTTCGTTTTGTCTGCATCATAACATGAATAAAAAAGAATAGCAACCTTTAGATGTTTGTGGTATGGTTATAATAATGAAAGAGAACGGAGGAAATCTTTTATGGGAAAATATATTATGGCACTGGATGCCGGGACGACCAGCAACCGCTGTATCCTGTTTAATGAAAAGGGAGAACGTTTAAGTGTTGCACAGAGAGAATTTACCCAGTATTTCCCGAAACCGGGCTGGGTAGAACATGATGCAGATGAGATATGGGCCAGTATGCTGGGTGTGGCAGTAGAGGCAATGACCAAGATCGGAGCAGATGCTTCAAAGATCGCTGCGATCGGAATCACAAACCAGAGAGAAACTGCAATCGTATGGGATAAAAATACCGGCGTACCTGTCTATCATGCGATCGTATGGCAGTGTCGCAGAACATCGGAATACTGCGACTCGCTGAAAGCCAGAGGACTGACTGAGAAATTCAGGGAGAAAACAGGGCTTGTGATCGATGCTTATTTCTCTGCAACAAAAATAAAGTGGATTCTGGACAATGTAGAAGGAGCCAGAGAGAAAGCGCAGAAAGGGCAGCTTTTGTTTGGAACTGTGGAAACCTGGCTGATCTGGAAACTGACAAAGGGCAGAGTCCATGTTACAGATTATTCCAATGCATCCAGAACCATGCTTTTTAATATCAATACTTTACAGTGGGATCAGGAAATTTTGAATGAACTTGACATTCCAAAGTCCATGCTTCCCAAACCAATGCCATCCAGCTGTATTTATGGAAAAGCAGATCCGGCAGTCCTTGGCGGTGCTATCCCTATTGCAGGCGCAGCAGGTGATCAGCAGGCTGCTTTGTTTGGCCAGACCTGCTTTAATGCCGGAGAAGCAAAAAATACTTATGGCACAGGATGTTTTCTTCTGATGAATACAGGAGAGAAACCTGTCTTTTCAAAGAACGGACTGGTTACTACGATTGCGTGGGGATTGGACGGAAAGGTAACCTATGCACTGGAAGGATCAATTTTTGTTGCAGGTGCAGCTATCCAGTGGCTGCGAGATGAATTAAAGGTAATTGATTCCTCTGAAGATTCCGAGTATATGGCAAATAAAGTATCAGATACACATGGATGTTATGTTGTGCCGGCCTTTACAGGACTGGGAGCTCCCCACTGGGATCAGTATGCGAGAGGTAC
>NZ_JBWJVQ010000034.1:0-2256 GCF_056339875.1 Blautia sp. ZXY-1-C6 | reverse complement strand
CTAATGCATTCTTTCGCTGGGGAATAAACATAATCTCATTTACTCTAAGCGCAGGTGTGAATGAGTCATAGGATGCTGATGAGATATTTTCGTAAGGAGCCTGCCATTCGTATACAGGACCGGATCCGCGTGTAAGATAGGCGGCAGCCATGGAAAAACTGCCACCGTCATTATAGTTACGGTCAAAACCTGTGGAGGAAGAACTGTTGCTTAACTGGTAACCCATGTGGAATTCCGAAAAATCGTGAGCATTGAGATTATCGGAGTACGGATTTAGAGCCAGTGCTCTGGAATATGGTCCATAGTAATATTTCTTACCGATAAGGACGTATGCCCGAACTTTATATAATGGATTTACGGAGCCGAATGGCACTGGTTCATAATATGCATAGTATTCCTCTGAATCAGGACCGTTTGGTGTATCTGAAATTTTACAGTATTTACTGTTCTGATCGTCTGCACGATAAATAAAGTAGCCGGTGACATAAGTCTGGTGTTTCCATTTTACTGTGACGCCGCCATCCTGCTCAGTGACAGAAGTCAGGCTGACCTTTGGAATTGCAGTCTGGCAGACGTATCCGGTGGAGCTGTAATCACCCAGAGAAATTTTGCTGCCAAGCTTACGGTATGGGCGGACTGCATAATCATAGACTGTTTTGGGAACAGCAGTTTCGTCTGTGTAATACAACCCGGAAAATTCAATATCTCCCAGTTTTGTCCATTTGGAGATACCTTTCCTGCGGCGGTAGATGCGATAGCCATCGGCACCCGGAACTTCGTCCCACATAAGATTTATGACAACATCTTTTTGGGGCTTTTTAACCGCAGGGCGTTTGAGTTTTGCTGTACCGGTCAGGCCTTTGGTGTTATATTTACTGTAGATTTTCTTACCGTTCCGGAAAGTGTAGGACTGCACTGTATACAGGTAGGATTTCTTGATCAGTCCGGTACTGTCTGTATAGGAGGTACGGGAAGAGGAAACTGTTGCGATTGCTTTCCATGAAGCCTCTGATTTATTCTTTTCTCTGCGGAGAATCCGGTATCCACTGACATTCTTTGCTTTTTTCCAGGTGATGGTAACCTCATGAGTGGATTTGATTTTTTTTAATGACGGTTTTTCAGGAGTGACAGGAGTTCCTGATTCAATGTTTATGGTCATCCGGCAGGTTCCGAGAATCTGCCATGTATTGGTATCCATAATGGAAAAAGATGCTTCCGTCATGGTTACGGCAGGACTTAAAAGAGTAAAGAAGTCATCTCCGGGTGTGTACAGAAGTTCATCGCCTGCGAGGATTGCTGCCGGTGTATCCAGCTGTTGATGGAAATTTCCCAGTTGGTCGAACGAAATTTTTCCTGCCTGATCAGCATTGACGGTGCATGTATGCTGCGGAAAGAACAGGTTATCCTTCAAAGCAGTGCAGCCTGTGGTATCAACGCTGACCAGAGAATTAAAGCGGCAGTCAAGGCTGGAAAGTGACGTAAGTCCGGTTATATTTAATGAGGAAAGGCTGTTGTTACACAGCTGAACAGATTCCAGGCTTTTGTTGGAGGTAAGGTTCAGAGAACGGATACCTGTTCCAATACAGATCAGTTCGGTAAGTTCCGGATTTCTGCTGAGATCCAGTTCGGTGATTTGAGGAAGATCCGTACATCTCAGACTTTTCAGTCCTGTAAAATAGGCCAGATCTGAAGAAAATAACGGAAAATCTTCGTCAAAGGAAAGGGAAGAAACTTCCTTCAGATATTCGCGGGAAAGCATATGATCGTCTGTCAGTGGATAGTTCTGCTGCATTTGCTGAAACAATGCAGGTGATCGGAAATCATTTTCAAGCAGATATCCAATGTAAATGATCTGTGTGCCATATTGTTCTGTGCTGGCACTGGTAAATCTGCGGCGGATTTTTACAGGGTTTAATTTATTAATAGCAGTCAGCCGGTAAGAGGTGTCGATCATGCCATTTTCCATTATGGTGATATCTTCAGGTGAAGCGAACTGAGACAGATCATAAAATTCCATAGGAGTGCGGATCACGTTATCATTACAGATCAGTTCCTCGGGAAAGCAGCCGCGAAGATCAGGCTCCAACAGCTTATTGTCGGAACAGTTCAGTTTCTTCAGTGATAAAAAACCGGAGAGGTTCAGTTTAGTGAGAAGATTATTCTGGCAGTAAAGGGTATTCAGTGATCTGGTGTCCGGCAGTTTCAGAGTCTGTATACTGTTGGAAGAACAGTCCAGATATTTCAAACCGGAAAGAC
>NZ_JBWJVQ010000033.1:0-7896 GCF_056339875.1 Blautia sp. ZXY-1-C6 | reverse complement strand
GCGGAAATGAATCTTTTGGCGGAAAAGATATCTATGAAATGTCTCAGCTTTTCCATAAGAATGACCCTACCCGTCTGGTACATTATGAGGGACTTTTCCATGACCGCAGTTATAATGATACCAGCGATATGGAAAGCCAGATGTATCCGTCTGTAGAAGCAATCAAAGAGTTCCTGGCAAAGGATGACAGCAAACCGTTTATCTGCTGTGAGTATACACATGCCATGGGAAATTCCTGCGGTGCCATGCACAAATATACTGACCTGACAGATACAGAGCCTAAATATCAGGGTGGATTTATCTGGGATTACATTGACCAGTCTATTTATAAGAAAGACCGCTATGGAAAAGAGTTCCAGGCATATGGCGGCGATTTCGGAGAACGTCCTACAGACTACAATTTCAGCGGCAACGGAATCGCATATGGCGGTGACAGAGAGCCATCTCCAAAGATGCAGGAAGTGAAATTTAATTATCAGAATATTACAGCAGAGGTGACAGCTGATACAGTAAAAGTGCTTAACAAGAACCTCTTTGTAAATACAGATACTTTTGACTGTAAGGTAACACTTGCAAAGAATGGAAAAGTGATCCGTACAGAAGTACTGGAAACAGCAGTTGAGCCATTGAGTGAGAAAGAATATAAACTGCCTTTTGAAAAAGCAGAAGCAGCCGGAGAATATACAGTTACTGTTTCCTTCCATCTGAAAGAGGAGGAGATATGGGCACCTGCAGGTTATGAAATTGCGTTTGGACAGTATGTATATCAGGTGAAAGAGGATGTTCTGGATGGAAAATCAGATTCAGCAGAAACAGCGATTACAGTGGAAAAAGATGTATGTGTATCAGATGCGTTTGTAAAGAAACCACAGATCATCCGAAGCACACATAATATTGGTGTCCGGGGCGAGCACTTCGAAGTAATGTTCTCCGTCCTCAATGGTGGCCTGGTTTCCTACAAATATGCAGGCAAAGAGATGATCGAAGCAATCCCGAAACCAAACTTCTGGCGTGCACCTACAGATAATGACTGTGGAAATCTTATGCAGATGCGCTACGCACAGTGGAAAATTGCCAGCATGTATTTAAGCCACAAAGAATACAGAAAAGGTGCATACGGTCCATCCAATTCACCACAGACAGAAGAAACAGACCACTCTGTAAAAGTAACATTTACCTATCTGATGCCGACCACACCAGCCAGTGAGTGTCAGCTTACCTACGAAGTATTCGGCGATGGAAAAGTGAAGACAACTTTAACTTATGATCCTGTAAAAGAACTTGGCGATATGCCGGAATTTGGGGTGATTTTCAAATTCAATGCAGATTATGACAATGTCCAGTGGTATGGACTGGGCGAAGCTGAAACCTATGCAGACCGCAAAAAAGGTGCAAAACTGGGCATTTACCAGAACAAAGTTGTGGATAATATAGCAAGATACATGGTACCGCAGGAATGCGGAGCAAAAGAGGAAGTACGCTGGGCGAAGGTCACAGACCGCAAGGGCAGAGGAATGTACTTTGAGATGGATGGAGAATCAATGATGTTCTCCGCACTCCCATACACTCCACATGAGATGGAAAATGCCATGCATCCATACGAACTCCCGCAGATCCATTACACAGTAGTACGCGTAGCCAAAGGCCAGATGGGAATCGGCGGCGATGACAGCTGGGGAGCATATACCCATCAGGAATATCTGTTAAATGCAGATGGAAAGATGGAATTCTCCTTTAGCTTTAAAGGAATTTAATATAGTTTATTTGTTTAAAAAGGGGCTGTCAGAATAGGCAGTCCCTTTAACTGTTATAGATAAATAGACAACAAAAAATGATATTTATAACGTCGAAAATGTGATATGATATACAAGTAAATTCTTTGATTTATAATGCAGGGCGAAAACGTGGGCATTATAGTGGTCCAACGATTCTCAAAAGTCGGCGATTGACAATGAAAAGGAGTAACATTAAATGATAGATATATATACAAATAAGATTGATTCAAAAGACTGGATACTTCAAAACGACCTGTACTTTAATCTGAATACAGGTAATGAAGAAATGTCACAAAAAGAAATTGATTTAATCTGGCAAATAGATGAGGCAAAGCTGACTCCGGACAAGCATATAGAAACAAAATATGGATTAGGTACAATTCGTAATTTATCATCAGGCTGCAAGACACTGATAAATATTGTAAAACACCCTGATAAGGTGGTAAATGTTGAGGAATGTGGTCCGAATGTGTTAAAGATCATTTTTGCTATGGAAAATATAAAGATTTATATGTCAAGACCGACACTTTTTGATATCCCAGACAATGCAAAAATCCGATTTAATAATTCTGATATAGTTACCGGCGGGAGAGGCTATAATGCCTGGTGGAGTAAGGAGTATGAAAGGAGAGAAGCAGATGATTTATAAGAACATTACTTTTAAAGCAGATCCATTTTCATACGATTTGGAATTTGAGGATAGAATTACTCTTGTTGGCGGAGACAGCGGCACCGGTAAAACAGTGCTTTATGAAATGCTGGAAGATATAAGACTAACAGACGAATACAAGACTATAAAATTATTTAACTATAAATCAGATGATTTTTTAAAAGCAATAAAACAGTGCCGGGATAGTTTCATTGTGGTAGATAATGCAGAGTACTTGATTAATGATGATATCAGGAGATTCATTAATTTTGAGTTCTCAAATCAGTATATGCTTTTTCTGCGAAATTGTGACGGACTTAATGTATCTGATAAAAGTTTTAAGGTGCTGAAGTTTGATAACAACAGAATAACGCTGGAAGAGGAGCTGTGATATGAGATATTTATGGACGGAGGATACTGGTGCAGGGCTTCACTTCTGGAAATTAGTTAACAAGTTTTTCTTTGATAATGAGCTTGTAGTCGAAAGTAAAGGAAGCAATCAGGGATTACTGGATGCGGTAATAGACTTGGACATTAAAGATGACGATAAATATTACGTTGCATTTGATTATGTGGTTGATAATCAGGATATTCGTAACAAGTATCGTATGTTGAAATCAATAACAGATAAGTCGGAAGGAAAAATTGTAATTCTGGATATGATTTGTTTTGAATATCTGATTCTTGCATTTGACAAGCTAATAGCATGGACAGGCACCGGAAAGACAGATAAAATCAAAATTCGTGAAGAAGTCTTGGCAGCAGTTGAGAATCATAGAATCAATTTATCAAAGATTGATGACGAGAAGACATTGCAGTATATAGCAGGTTTTAAAAGATATTCTACAGAACGAGTGATGAAGTCATTGGCAGGCGAATTTACACAAAATGAAAAGTGGTCTGTTAAAGGGACTCTTATGGGTGAATGCTGGTATAAGAATTGCTGTGTGTCGGAGCATCCAGATAGTCTTAGATGTGGTAAGCCTGAGATTGAGGATGGGGATGAGAAGATGAGGATGCTGATACAGTCTGAGAAGGTGCAAAATGTGATTTGCAAAGTTGCAGATTAGAGTAGGATTTAATAAAAGTGAAGATTTGAAAACTGTACGAAAAGGGAGGAATTATTTTATGTATCAGGCAGATGAAAAACGTTATGAAACCATGAAATATCACCGCTGTGGTGCCAGTGGGCTGATGCTGCCGGAGTTATCTCTGGGTTTATGGCATAATTTCGGAGACACCGGTGTTTATGAGAATATGAAGCAGATGTGTTTTACAGCATTTGACAATGGGATCACTCATTTTGACCTTGCAAACAACTATGGCCCACAGCCCGGAAGTGCGGAGAAAAATTTTGGAAAAATCCTGAGAGAGGAATTTTCTGCATACAGAGATGAGCTGATCGTCAGCACAAAGGCAGGCTATGATATGTGGCCGGGACCTTATGGAAACTGGGGAAGCCGTAAGTATCTGATCGCCAGTCTTGACCAGAGCCTGAAACGCCTTGGGTTGGATTATGTAGATATCTTCTATCATCACCGTATGGATCCGGAGACTCCTCTTGAGGAGACCATGGAGGCTCTGGCACAGATCGTCAGAAGCGGAAAGGCATTGTATGTTGGAATTTCCAACTATGATGGTGAGACAATGAAACGTGCTGCAGATATTCTGGAAGAACTGCATTGTCCGTTTATCATTAATCAGAACAGATATAATATCTTTAACCGTACCATCGAGACAAATGGCCTGAAACAGGCTGCAGCAGAGAGGAAAAAGGGAATTATCGCATTCAGTCCGTTATCCCAGGGAATGCTCACAGACAGATACCTGAATGGAATTCCAAAGGACAGCCGCGTTAACACAGACGGACGTTTTCTCCATGCAGACCAGTTCAGTGAGGAACGTCTTAACAGTATCCGCAGTCTGAATGCAATTGCAGCAGAGCGAGGGGAAAGTCTTGCGCAGATGGCACTGAAATGGATTCTCCGCGACGGAATCGTAACCAGTGTGCTTATAGGAGCATCCCGTCCGCAGCAGATCCTTGAGAACCTGAAAGTGCTGGACAGTGAATCTTTCAGTGAAGAGGAATTAAAGAAGATAGATGAGTGTTCACTGGCCTTATGATATAGCCGAAAGTTAATGGTTGTTTATAAAACAGGAGAGCAGACTTATATTATGGAAGATTCATATGTCTTACAATTACAGGAACCGAAATTCAGAGAATTTTATCTAAGCTACAGCGGTTACGCACAATGCGGGCCGCTGCATTGCTATGGTCCGGCGTCCCGTCCGCATTATCTGATCCATTTTGTAGTGAAAGGAAAGGGGATGTATCAGGCGTCAGGACAAAAACATTATCTCACTGCCGGACAGGGGTTTCTGATCGAGCCGGGTACACAGACTTTCTATCAGGCAGATAAAGATGATCCGTGGAGTTATCTTTGGATCGGAGTAGGTGGCACCAATGCAGGAAAATATATTCGGGATATCGGATTAAACAGCGAGCAGTTGATCTTCCGTTCAGAAAGTGGAGAAGAGTTAAAGAAAATTGTGCTGGATATTCTGAAACATACAGAAAGCACCACCTCAAATCTGTATTATCTGCAGGGCCGATTATATGATTTCTTTTCAGTTCTTACAAAAGATGTAGTGATTGATACTTATCTGGGTAATACAAAAGAAAAGAAATATGGAAGAGAAAACGGGTATGGAGAATATATCAAAGAAGCCATGGCATTTATAAAAAATGAATATGCCTGTGGAATCGGAGTACAGGAACTGGCAGAGCATTTGAATGTTAACCGCAGTTATCTGTACACCATCTTCATGAATGAACTTCATATTTCACCAAAGGATTTTCTGCAGAAATACCGTGTTACAAGGGCAAGAGAATTGCTGGTGCTTACAGAACTGTCTGTAGAATCAATTGGAAAATCCTGTGGCTATGGAAATGCAGAACGGTTTGCCAGGGCATTCAAGCATGAAACAGGACTGACACCAACTCAGTTTCGAAGGCAGGACAGAAGTAAAAACCGCAGGAACCTGGAAGTGTCAGAGGATGGGCTGGAAAAGCTGATCAACAGTTAACATTTTGAAGGTTCAGACAAACATAATGCCATAACACCTCAGAATAACTTTCTCTATAATAATGTATATGATATCAGCACAGCCGCGGAGCAATCCGTGATATCAAGTTAGGGTCAAAAAAACTTTTGCCCCTAACTTCATGTATATTGAGTTTATTATAGAAAGGGGACAGTTATGAGTATTATTTTTCACGAAAGTTCAAAGACATTCCATTTATACAACAATAACATCAGTTATATTATGACCGTACTTCCCAATGGACATCTTGGAAACCTCTATTTTGGGAAAAGAATCCATGACAGAGAAGATTTCTCATATCTTCTTGAAATGAAGCAAAGAGCAATGACAGCCTGTGTTTATGAGGGAAACCGCAAATTTTCGCTGGAGCATTTGAAACTGGAATATCCGGTATATGGAAGCTCTGATTATCGTTATCCGGCAGTGGAAATCCTTCAGGAAAACGGCAGCAGGATCTCGGAATTTACTTATGTCAGTCACACTGTTACAGATGGAAAGCCAAAGCTTTCAGGACTTCCGGCTACCTATACGGAGAATGACGAAGAAGCCCAGACCTTATGTGTAAAACTGAAAGATGAAGTAACAGGAATTGTACTGGAATTGCTTTATACTATTTTTGCACAGGGGGGAATCATCACCAGAAGCGCCAGATTTACAAATGAGGGTACATCATTAGTACATCTGTTAAATGCAATGAGTCTCAGCCTTGATCTTCCGGATAAAGATTATGTGTGGATGCAGTTTTCGGGCGCATGGTCCAGAGAACGTCATGTGAAAGAACGCAGATTAGAGCAGGGAATCCAGTCTGTGGGAAGCATCAGAGGAAATTCTTCCCATGAACATAATCCCTTTATTGTGCTCCGACGTCCGTCGGCAACAGAAAATGCAGGAGAAGTGATGGGATTCAGCCTGATCTACAGCGGAAATCACAGAATGCAGGCAGAGGTGGATACTCATGATACAACCCGCATCACTGTGGGAATCAATCCGCAGAATTTTGACTGGAAGCTGGACTGTGGTGAGAGCTTTCAGACTCCGGAAGCAGTAGTAGTATTTTCTGATAAGGGTCTGAATGGAATGAGCCAGACTTTCCATAAATTATATCAGAAGAGACTGGCAAGAGGTTACTGGAGAGACCGTCCCAGGCCAATCCTTAACAATAACTGGGAAGCTACTTATTTTGATTTTACAGAGGACCGTCTGGTAGAAATCGCAGCAAAGGCAAAGGAATGTGGTGTTGAATTATTTGTACTGGATGACGGATGGTTCGGTGCACGAAGCAACGATCATGCAGGACTTGGTGACTGGGTTGCGAACAGAGAACGTCTTCCGCGGGGAATTAAAGGAATCGCAGACAGAATTGAAGAGATGGGTATGAAATTCGGCCTGTGGTTTGAGCCGGAGATGGTGAATAAGGATTCCGACCTTTACCGTGCACATCCGGACTGGATCCTGCAGACACCCCAGAGACTTTCCTGCCATGGAAGAAACCAGTATGTGCTGGACTTCTCCAGAAAAGAAGTGGTGGACTGTATTTATGAGATGATGTATAAAATCCTCTCAGAAGCAAAGGTTTCCTACATCAAGTGGGATATGAACAGAAGTATCACGGAATGTTATTCGGCAGCACTTCCTGCAGACCGTCAGGGAGAAGTGTTCCACAGATATATTCTTGGAGTTTATGATTTGTATGAGCGGTTAAATACTGCATTCCCGCAAATCCTCTTTGAGTCCTGTGCAAGCGGCGGCGGACGTTTTGATCCGGGAATCCTTTATTATGCGCCACAGGGATGGACCAGTGATGATACAGATGCGGCAGAGCGTGTAAAAATCCAGTACGGCACAAGTATGTGTTATCCTGTAAGTTCCATGGGAAGCCATGTATCTGTAGTACCCAACCATCAGTTAAACCGGAAAACTCCGTTACATACAAGAGCAAATGTAGCTTATTTTGGAACTTTCGGATATGAGCTGGATCTGAATAAACTGTCTGATGAGGAAATCAGTGAAGTAAAACAGCAGATTACCTTTATGAAAGAATACAGAGAACTGATCCAGTTTGGAACTTTTTACAGACTGAAGAGTCCTTTTGAGGGCAATGAAACTGTGTGGATGACAGTCAGCGAGGACAAAAAAACAGCGCTGGTATTCTGGTACAGGGAAAGAAATGTAGTAAACGCAGATTTTACCAGAGTGCGGCTTCAGGGACTGGATCCGGATCTTATCTACAGAAATGAGTATAATGAAACAGAAAACTACGGGGATGAGCTGATGAATCTGGGACTGCTCACCACAGACTGTACAGCAGGTGAACCTACAAGTGAAGACGAACCATGCACAGACTATGAGTCCAGAATTTATGTTTTA
>NZ_JBWJVQ010000032.1:0-3415 GCF_056339875.1 Blautia sp. ZXY-1-C6 | reverse complement strand
AAGTGGCGAGAGCATGTCACGAAATTTGATGAGATGCGTACAGAAATGTATAAAAGGCGTTTCTTCTGCTCCTGCGGGAGAGGATCTGACACTTCATCTTGGTCTGGATATTACCGGTTCGGAGACAGATAAGATTGATTTTGGAACCCCGGTAATGGAGGCTGTTAAAGACTTGAGGAAAAACGGAGGCTTGTCAGAAAACTCATGGATAACTTCCGGAATCCGCCAGCAGGAATATGAGTCCTATTATGCGGATAATGGTTCTCTTTTGTTTATCGGAATCTTTCTCGGTTCTCTTTTCCTTATGGGAACAGCTATGATTATTTATTATAAACAGATTTCCGAAAGATATGAAGATCAGAAACGATTTGAGATCATGCAGAAGGTTGGATTAAGTCTCGGGAGGTCAGAAGTTCTGTCCGCAGACAGATTCTGATGGTATTTTTCCTCCCGCTGTTAATGGCAATGCTTCATATTACCATGGCATTTCCAATGATCCGCCGGTTACTTTTACTTTTCGGAATGACGAATACGAAGCTGTTTATTGGATGTACGGCGGGAACAGTATTGATCTTTGCTGTTGTGTATGGGTTGATTTATCTTATGACGGCGCGTTCTTACTATCATATTGTAGAACGCAAATAAATATCAGGGTCAGAAGATTCTTAGATCATTCGTGTTTATACGATGAGATTTTGGAAACTTCTGACCCTGATATGTTTATTTATATTTTATGATTAGATAGAAATTTTCAGTCAAAAAGAATGAGCGTATTAGAGCGTGTTTGAAAAATCATTCAGCATTCCTTTTTGAATGTCAATCGGAAAATTTCAGGGAAAGGCTCTGTTGTTGAGAATGAAGTAAACAGTAACGTTATCTGCACTTCAGCCTTATATTTCCACTGTCAGTCTGGATCACCAGATTTCCGCCCGTTCCTTTTTGTGTGTAAGAAATATCACAGTCATCTTGGTCTTCCACCATCTTACCGGTCAGCGCATCATCTACATTGATATCTCCCATATCAGTATTCACCTGTATGTTCCATGTGCGCATCACGTCTTCTTTACCAATAAAACAAAGATCACCCATATCCGTTTTCACTTTCAGATTATTGAAATCACAATTTTTAAAAAATACATCTCCTGAATCCGTCTGAACGGCTCCATTTTCGATTTCGCATCCATTCAGCAATATATTGCTCATATCCGATTTAATATCTGCAAGACTTCCATTTCTGACCTTCCGGCACGTAAATTGTTACCACATTTTCATCTGTAGTAAGTGTTCCTTCACCCAAAAGACCCGACAAAAATCCGATATCAACATGATAATAAGTCTTCCCATCATTGTTATTTTCCTGAATCCTTAATTTACCATCCTTTACCTGATAACTGATCGGATCCTTTTTCTGATCGGATGCCCGATAAGAAATATAACAGTACTGATCATTTGAATTGACTACTTGCAAATTCATATCTGTCATGGAGATGTCTGCTGAGTCGAAATCATCAAGCTTTGTTTTCTTAAGAACCATCTCATTATCGCTTTTTTTTGCAGCTCCATCCATTTTGTTTAAATCCGCTGATTTCACATATTTACTTCCACCGCTCGCAACACCGATGCCCGTCAAAGCTGTACCACATACACAGCATCCGACTCCTACTGCAAGCCATGCCTTTGCCCATCTTTTCATCGTTCTAACCTCTCTCTCTTTCTGCCAGTGATCCGGCGTACCAGCTTCGCAATTAGCATGCTGCTCCATTTACATAGATATACGCACAACAGTACACCAAGGATGCCAGCGCCCACAGCCAACAGCCCACTTCCTGTAAGCATTGCAAAACCGCTCATAGAAAACGGGACTGCCAGTATACCGCGGACAAGGATTTTCCCGCCAATAAGCATCAGACATAAAACTACACATAACAAAATTGCAAATACACACACAACTAATGCAAGAACGACTGCAGCAAATGCTGCCAGAAGCGGAGCTCCTACCGGTGCTGCAAATAATACCAATAGCGCTATCCATACCACATGTTTTCCGGAACCTTTCTGTTCTGCTCTGGTCTGTCCATCTGTTTCATAATTCTGATGATCTTCTATTTTCTTATTCAGAAGATTCGCCATCAGTTCTCTGGCAGCCTCCTTCGGCGTACCAAGTTCTTTCATCAGTTCTTCTGCTCCTTCCTCATCTGTCTCCTGAAAATACTCGGTAAAATATTCCATTGCATCTTCATAGTCCTGTCTCGGAAGCTTCCGCAGATATTTATGCAGCTGGTTTAAATATTCCTCTCTGCTCAACCTCTTATCCTCCCTTCAATAATTCCATCTACAGTGTCTTTGTAGATTTGCCATTCATTGCTCAGATATGCAATCTGTGCCTTGCCTTCTTCTGTAAGGGAATAGTATTTTCTCTTTCTTCCCTGATACTCCTGCGAATAGGTAGTCAGATATCCTGCACTTTGTAACTTCTTCAATATGGGATAGAGCGTAGATTCTTTAATGTCAGCAGCCTTCTTCACTGTCTGACTGATCTCATAGCCATAAGAATCCCTGCTTTCTACCACTGACAGTATCATATATTCAATCAATAATGCTGATACCGGAAAATACATTGAATCACCTCCTGGTATATATGTAAAATATTTATATATATAAATTTTATATATACTATACTTCGATGCTACCACAATGTCAATACATATATAAAATTTTTATATATATTTTTCGGAGTTCAATCGTTATGGTATCTCTGGACAATTTGCAATGGATTTCTGATATCAAACTATTCATTTGACTATCTTTTGGAGTGTGTTTGAACATATCGGTATTTCGTGGAGTCTGACTCCAATATGCAGGACCTCATGTGGTCATAAAAATATGCGCATCAGCCGTAAAACTGATGCGCACATAAAAATTATTTTACTGTAACTGTAATCACTTTATATACACCATTCTGTGCATATACCCATATCTTACAGTTTCCTTTTCTCATAGCTTTGATTACACCATCAGATGTCACAGTTACTACTTTTGTATTACTGCTTTCATAGTAGAGATTTCTGTGGTGTTTGATTTTTTTGTCTTTCTTTATTTTCTATAGCTGTAATCTGAGCAGTTTTACCTTTCTTTAAGGTTACTTCTGTATCATTCTTCTTATTTCCAATCTTTATAATGGAAACAGCTTTGGCTACGCCGTATTTTCCATCCTTAGTTATTGAATGTACTGCTACGGAGGTACCTGTGATTACTTTCTTTCCATCCACCATCTTGTAAGCCTTTACAATGTACTTGTAGTAAGCTGCTTTTTTCAGCTTAGTGGCGTACAAATCAGAACTTCTGAATCAGCGGATGTTCTCGGTAGTACATCCTGGTGAAGTTCAGGAATTTCTGCATATTGTCACTGATATAT
>NZ_JBWJVQ010000031.1:0-12478 GCF_056339875.1 Blautia sp. ZXY-1-C6 | reverse complement strand
TGAAGAGAAATCTAAATACTTGTTGAAATTGTTATTGAGGGAAGGAAGAGGAGAGTCTGTATGGGAAAGATAATCGAAGGTCTCTGGGATTGCCCGTTTTGTGGGAATAAAAGGATTAGAGCCGGTCAAAAAACCTGTCCCGATTGTGGGCATCCGCAGGACGAAAATACAAAATTCTATATGCCGGATGAAATTAAATATGTTTCTGAGGAGGAAGCAGAAAAGATCAGCCGTAATCCGGACTGGCAGTGCAGCTTTTGCGGCAGTCTTAACAGCGACGATCTGAATGTCTGCAAAAACTGTGGTGCCACAAAAGAAGATTCGGAGAGAAACTACTTCGAGATGAGGCAGCAGGAAGAGGAAAAGAAACGAAAGAAAGAAGAGAAAAAAGAATCCTGCCAGAAAAATATCCCCCAAAATACACCAAAGAAAAAGCCACTGCTGAGGCGGGTGCTGCTCATTCTGGGAATCTTCGCAGCAATCATTTTTGGCATGATGTCATGCCTGGCACCGAAGATGTAGAAAAACCAGTCTACCGGAAGGAGCCTGTGTATGCTACAAAATATTACTATGAAATAGACAAATGGACGGTTGTCGATACTGCAAAAAGTTCCGGCAATGATCAGAACCCTTCCTGGCCGGAACCGAAACTTAAAGACGGACAGAGAACAGGAGCAGAAGAAGAGCATTATTTTGTGACCACTACATATGAGAAAAAGAAGGGCAAGACCGAAACAGGAAGATATGAAATGGATTTTTCTCAATGGAAAGAACTTAAAAAAGGCGAAAAAATAGAATTAAAAATTGATGCTGCTGATTCGCAGAGATTAATCAAAAATAAGATATAGATATACCCGGAGGGATACTTCGAACCTTTATTAAACAAGGAGATTCATAGTTTTGGCGTGAGTCTCCTTGTTTAATGCTTTTCTCATGTTATAAGGTAGCCCGCATCATTGCATTTGTGCAATGCCTGCAGGCAGATATTGCTCCGTTTATTATACATGCGGAGAATAAAGAGGAGTACGAAGGGCGACTGGACAGCCCGGCACGACTGGAGCAGCTTTTCAGGGTAGAGCATCGGGTTCTGATTGTAGTATTATTTTCTCAAATAATCGGCGATTGCCTTAAATACCGATTCATATCCGGAGTCATGCAGGATATCGTGAGTTCCGGGAAAGCTTCTTGATCTCCGTATCCGGGTTGTTTTCTTTGTATGCTTTATATACCTTTCGGACGCCTTTTCCAAAACCGGATACCGGATCTTTTTTTCCATACAGGAATAAAGTTGGAATGGTATTATTCGGATTTTTTAGGTTTCGGCTGGCACATTCCATGCCTTTGGAAAACTCGCAGAAAAAAGCAGGAGACACATCCTGACGAACAAGACTGTCATCAGCGTACTCCCTTCTCTTTTCATTATCCGTCAGGAGCCAGTAATTGGCCGGTCTGCCTTTGAACTTTTTGCCATATGTACCGAACATCAGATCATAGATCTTATCAGAAGCACAGGACATCTTTCCGGTATATTTTTTCCCGATCCAGGTTCTCATTATCCTCATCAGGAAAGCGGACTGCGCACCGGTACCGATCAGGATTTCTTTTTTATAGGGAGTCAGATCAGCGTTTGTCCTTACAATGAAGGAACCCAGAGAAAATCCCAAAAGATAGATAGGCAGGTTTGGGTATTTCCGGACAACATATTCCCTTGCTGATACCATATCTTTAACTGTGTCGTTCCAGTCATTAATGTACAAACAGGATGATCTTGGTGTGGTGCTGTGTCCGTGGCTGATGATGTCATTGCCAAAGACAATGTATCCGCGGCTGGTAAAATACTTTGCAAATTCCACATATCTTCCCATATATTCTGTCATTCCATGGCAGATCTGGATCAGGCCTTTGAGATCGCCCTTATATTCCGGTGCATAGATCTCCAGGTGCATGGTGGTGTCTTTATCGTTTGATGAAATTGCTATACATATTCTTTTCACTATATTTCCTCATTTCTTATTTCTCTGTAATATGCCAGATTTTGCAAAACAGAATAGATGGTGTCAGCGATAACCTTTTCTTCTGGTCGGATTTATTTCGCCGGCAGAACCATCTTCTTGCGTGAAGCATTATATTGCTTTTTTTCAGAAAAGGAAAGTGTTTTTTTGCATACCTGGAAAAAAGTTGTTTAGGATGTTGAGGAGTCTGGTTTTCCGCGGAGAAAAGATATTACAGTTTTGCGCAGACAAGCTCATAAACTGTCTTCAGAAGTTCGTCTCCCCTGCGACATTCTGAAACAAACGAAACGACTGCGTTTTTTTTCGGAAGGATCATAGATATCTGGGAGTATTTTCCATCCGCCCGGAAAGAATTATATTCACCACGCCAGAAAAGATAACCATAGTATCCAACATCAGCTGCCTTTGTACTTTCTTCTATCCATTTCTCAGACAGTATCTGTTTTCCATTCCACTTGCCTTTATTAAGATAAAACAGTCCAAATTTGTGAAGTTCAGAAAGGGTCAGAAATAATCCGCCGGCTCCAAAACTGTTTCCAAGTGGATCAGTCTCCCATGTAGGACGTTTTATTCCAATTTTGGAAAAAAGTCTGGATGTAAGGTAAGAAACAAGATCGCAGCCGGAGCGTCTCTGTACAAGAATGCCTGCCAGATAGGGACCAACGTTATTATACACAAAATGCGTACCCGGCTTATACTTAAAGGGAATAGCCAGAGACATTTTTACCCAGTTATCTTCTTCATATAAAGGTCGTTGTTCTCCCATCAGACTGCCCTTCTCCTGTCCAAGGCACATGGTAAGAAGATCACGAACAGTTGCTTCTTTCAGGTTCTCATCTATACACTCCGGCAAGTCACCTGAAAATGCTTCTGTTAGTTTTTCATTAAGATCGATCAGCCCTTCCTGAACAGCAAAGCCAACTGCACAGGATGTGAAACTCTTTGTTGCAGAATAAATATTCCTTCTGCATTCCGGTTCGCTGTACCACTCTGCTGCAAGTTCATTATCTTTTGAAATTTTGATTCCAAGAACATTATATTCTTTTGCTTTCTTAACAAAATCTGAAATATCCATAATATTTACACCCTTTTTGTGCTTAAATGTATTTTATTACTTTTATATTAACACAAAAATGGTGGATAAACCAGTTATTGCAGAAGGTGGTATATTACTATATTTCATCTTTAGACAAATTTCAATATTAAATATTGATTTTGTCTTTTTGTTATACCCGAATTTCAGCAAGACATTGCATCTTAATCCCTCAATATTCCCTTTTTTATCATAATTAAATCTTTCTGCTGATATTTTCATCAATGCAGTATTGGCAAATTGCTTAAGTTAATGACATTGTGTATGAACAGTAACAAAAATGTCATCAATTTTTTCGATAAAAATATATATCTTTGTCTTGCCTTGTCAATGTGTGGTATACTTAAGACAGCAAAATACAGAAAGGAGAAAGTCATGGGAAACGAAGCAGGGGAATGGATCATTCATGGAGTAACATGGGATGATCCGAAATGCATCCACGATGTGGATGAAGCAGTCGAATATATCAACCGGGTTGGTTTTCTTCCTCTTTTTAAGAACGAAATTCCGGGGTTTTCTCTGGAGGAACGGACAGTGGCAGAATATTGGTGGTCTGATGATCCGGTGAGGGATCCGTGGAGATGGAGGATTGCCATTGCCAAAAGACATGATGTTCTTTACGGAAAATTCTTTGCCAAAAAAGCCGGGTTTATTTCCAAAAAATGGCTGCCGGTATTTGCCAACTATCGCAGGGACGGCTATGATTTTGATGCTCTGTTTGAGGATGAAAAAGCACCGATCAAACATAAGAATATTATGGATCATTTTATGGAAAATGATGCAGAAATCTACTCCTACGAATTGAAAAAATTGGCTGGATTTGGAAAAGATGGCGAAAAGGGATTTGACGGAGCCATTACCAGCCTTATGATGCAGACATATCTGTGTAACTGCGACTTTCGGAAAAGGATCAATCAAAAAGGCGTGGAGTACGGCTGGGATGTGGCTGTGTATTCTTCTCCGGAACACATTTATGGATATGACCATGTTACTTCCTGTTATAAGGAAGATCCGCGGACATCCTGGGGAAAAATTGTTGATTATATGAAGCAGCTTTATCCGGAAGCTAAGGATATGCAGATAAGAAAGATTCTAAAATAGGAGAGAATATGTGCAGCAGATATTATATAGATCTCGATATGATGGAGGAGATTTCCAGAGTGGTACAGAACATAGATGGGAGGATCCGGCTGACACAAGGAGATATCCGTCCGACCGATGTCGCACCGGTCATTGGACAGTCAGAACATAGACTGGAACTGGGTATGTGCAGATGGGGATATCCCCTGTCAAAAGGTAAAAATCCGGTCATCAATGCAAGGGTGGAAACCGTCATGGATAAACCTTCTTTTCAGAACGGAATCTTATATCACCGGCTGTTGATTCCGGCAGGTGGGTTCTATGAATGGAATTCCCTGAAAGAAAAGAGTACCTTTACCAGACCGGATTCCTCTGTGCTGTATATGGCAGGATTCTGTGACTGGTTTGAGAATGAACGAAGATTTGTGATCCTGACTACCACAGCGAATAATTCCATGAAAAAAATCCATGATCGCATGCCTTTAATCTTGGAAAGGGAACAAATCACAGACTGGTTTGATAATAACAAAATGCCTGTACTTCTGCGCCAGACACCGACTCTGCTTAACCGACAGACGGAATATGAACAGCAGAGTCTGTTTTCATAGAAAGTGGTGAGTTTTAATGACAAAGGATGAATGGTACAAGCAACTGTTCGAGAGACTTGAAAACTCCAGATTTCGGAGCAGATTTCATCTTAAGCAGAATGATATTGATTATATTCATGAAAAAGGACTGGATACGATCCGGAAACACGCAGAGGATTTCATTACAAAACGGGAGGCTCCTGCATATATCCCAAATGATGGAAAACAGACACCCATGCGCGGTCACCCGGTATTCATCGCACAGCATGCAACTGCGACCTGCTGCCGGGAATGCATCCGCAAATGGCACAAGATACAACCCGGCCGGGAATTGAGTCAGGTGCAGCAGGAGTATCTTGTCGATGTGATCATGACATGGATTGAGAGAGAATTGGAAAACGCACGATAAAAGGAGGCTTTAATTACATGAAAAGAAAAAGAATTTCATTCCTGACAATGCTGATGCTGGCAGTCATACTGCTGATGCCGGCATCCATATTTGCCTGTGCATAGCCACGGCACATTCCTGCAGTGGGGAAATCAATAACTCCCTTGCGGATCAGTTCACGAACTTTCTTTGGGGACATATCTACATAAGGTGTGATATCAAAAGCCATAATAAATTACCTCCTGTTTCGTACTTTACAATATAAAAGTATTGTACAGTAAACTGACAGGAAATGCAATGCTATAAATAGTGGCGGCTTGATTTTTATATAAAATATTTTATAATAGGAATGCCGAAGGGTGCTGCCGGACGCGTTGTGAACAGCAATAATATATGAATGGGGGAATGAGAGTGGCAGCATATGAAAAGAGTAAGAGTGTGAAGTTAAAATCGATCAGTACCATGACAGAAGGGACCATCTGGAGACAGATCTTTCTGTTTTCTATTCCATTGATACTGGGAAATCTGCTCCAACAGATGTACAATACAGTGGACTCAATTATTGTAGGAAATTTTGTGGGCAGCAATGCACTGGCTGCAGTTGGTTCCAGTACGTCGCTGATTTGTCTGCTGATTGCATTCAGTATGGGGGCATCTGCAGGTGCGGGAGTTATTGTATCCCAGTTTTATGGAGCAGGAGATGAGAATGGCGTTCAGCGTTCTGCACATACAGCCTTGATGCTTGCGCTTATTCTGGGAATTGTTCTTACTATCGCTGGAATTGTATTTTCACCTGCAATTCTCAGGTGGATGAGAACTCCGGAAGAAGTAATGAATCAGTCAGTTCTGTATTTGAGAATTTATTCTTATGGACTGGTTTTTAATGTCATCTATAATATGGCAGCGGGGATCCTGAATGCAGTAGGTAACTCCAGACGTTCGCTGATGTATCTGGCAGTAGCTTCGTTTTCCAATATTTTTCTGGATTTATGGCTTATCGGCGGAATGCACATGGGAGTCGAGGGTGCTGCAATTGCAACAGATATCAGCCAGGTACTTTCCTGCATTTTTGCATTATGGTTTTTGATGAGAGTTCCGGATATTTACCGCATAAATCCGAAGAAACTTTCCATTGATAGAACAATGGCAGGACGGATTATCCAGGTAGGTCTGCCGACTGCAATTCAAAACACGGTAATCTCCTTTTCAAATGTACTGGTACAATCTGGTGTCAATGGATTCGGAGCCAGTGCAATGGCGGGTTTTGGTGCATACCTGAAAGTAGATGGGTTTAACATTCTGCCGGTAATGAGTTTTAGTATGGCAGCAACGACTTTTACCGGTCAGAACTATGGTGCGGGAAAAACAGACAGAATCAGGAAAGGATTGAGAGTAACTCTTGGAATGAGCGTGCTTTATACGATTGTGACAGGAATTCTCCTGCTGACCTTTTCCAGACCGATCATAGGGATTTTCAGCAGTGATAAAGAAGTAATCTATTATGGGGCACAGGCAATGAAATATTTCTGCCCGTTCTATTTCCTTCTGGGAATTATGCATTCCCTGGCAGGAACCATTCGCGGAACAGGAAAGACGGTACCTCCCATGGTAGTGATGCTGCTTGCATTATGCCTGTTCCGTATTCTGTGGATTCAGTTTGTGGTTCCACATTTTACCAGCATTGATATTATATATGTACTGTATCCTGTTTCATGGGCTGTAGGAATGGTACTCATGCTTATCTATGCATGGAAGGGAAATTGGATGCCAAAAAAATATCAGAATATTAATCAGACTGTCTGATAGTATTCTTTTACATAGTGAATGAACTGGCGTACATGGGATTTCAGAATTCTGTTTTTACTGTAAACAATATAAAAACTGCGTTTGTGAGCAGATTCTTCTAATGGAAACAGAAGAATCTGCTTTGTTTTTTGCAGGTCAACGACAGATCTGGCAGAAAGAATGGAAAATCCAAGCCCGTTTACAATAGATTTTTTGATTGATTCCAGGTCATTCATGCGGGCTACTACATTCAGACTGGAAGGTTCAATACCGGCATTTTCCAGAAAAATATCCATTTCCTTTTTGGTTCCGGAGCCTTTTTCCCTGATGATAACAGGATCCTTGATAAAGTCCTGAAAAACAACAGGTTGTTCTTTTTGTTTTAAGTTTAAATAATGATCATTCACAGGGGTAGCAATCACCATATTATCCTGACAGAAGGGAATAAATACACAGCTGTCGTCTCCTGTATTCTGTCCTGTCAAAGCCAGATCTACGGTCCCATCCAGTACACGGTTAATAGCGCCGGAACTGTCTGTCTGCCAGGAATGGAAATATACATCAGGATACATTCTGCCAAAACCTGCGAGAAGTTCAGGAAGGAGATAAGAAGAAGGAATGGTGGAGGCTGCCAGATCAATGATCTGCTTTCTGGAACCGGTGAAATTCTCCAGAAGATTGTTGCGGATATCCAGAATGCGGAAAGCGCTGTCGTAGAGTTGGTATACCACACTTTTTTATAAATGAAATTTATAAATATTTATAAAAAAGTATTATATTTAAATCATCCGATAAAATGAAAAATCCAGTAAATAAATGGAAGTGTAAAAACAGAACAGATAGTTGTAACAAGAATTCCACCCATTGCATAATCGCCATCTGATCCGTAGGTATTTGCCATCATTACCACAGAGGACATAACTGGCATTGCAGAAGTCAGAGCCATGGTAGTGCGGATTTCTGAAGAAACCGGAAGATATCCAAGTAATACATAGAAGAAAAGCGGAAACAAAAGCATTTTTAGGATGACAATTCCATAATAATCCAGTCTCTGGATATTTTTCAGTACATCGATACAGGCGAAAACACCGCCAAGATAGATCATTGCGAGAGGTGTGGCGGTCTGGCCGATTTTCTGAAGGGAATTGTTCAGAACATCAGGAAGCCGGATTCCTGTCAGCACACAGATCACAGCAAGAAGGATGGAAACAGTAACAGGATTGATCAGCTTCCGGAAATCAAAACGGTTTTTTTGACTGTCTGTACCTGAAGTAAGGCGTACACCTGCTGTCCACAGCATGAGCTGATCAATAATGGTAAATACACAGATGTAGAGCATACCGTTTTCCGGATAAATACTGGTTACTATGGGAATACCCATAAATCCCACATTTCCGAATACGCTCATGGCACTGTAAAGCTGCCTGTGGTTACCATGCAGATGAAAAAAAATACCAGATATGTAGCTGAGTAAAAACAGACATATATACATAATTCCCGCAATCAGAAAAATGCTCAGTGAATGAAAAAGAGTTTTACGTTCCACTCCGTTTACAGTATTGATAAAAATCATTACAGGAAGCGCCAGTTTTATTACAAATTTTGAAATGACTTCAAGATTTTCTCTGTTCATAACCCGTGTGCGGATCAGGATCACGCCTGCAAGCATGTAGATCACGAACATTCCGATCTGAGCAGTCAGAATGCTGAAAGTATTCATTTAAGTTCTCCTTTTTTTTCGTAAATTCACATAAAATTATAACTGCAAAAAAGTGAAAATACAACAGAAAGTATAGGTGGCGAAAAATGTTTTTTTGAGTTACAATAAACAAAGCTGAGTTATATATTAGGAGGAGTAAAAAAGTGAATGTATTAGAAATTGTTCTGCCTGTACTGGTTATGATCGTGGTCGGTATGCTGTGCAGAAAATGGAAGATTCTGACCAGAGACGGAATCAATAACATGAAGGTGCTTGTAACGAATGTTATGCTTCCGGTTGCTATTTTTCATGCTCTGGCAACAGCGGAATATAATAAAGAAACCGGAATCCTGATTTTGATCATGTTTGTAATGCTGGTAGTATCCTTTGGTCTGGGCTTTTTGCTGAAGCCATTTCTGAAAGGAACCTATCAGAAATATCTACCGTTTATGGTAAGCGTATATGAAGGGGGACTTATGGCCTATCCGTTATATACAAGCCTCTGTGGCAGTGAAAATCTTTCCCGTATTGCAGTTCTGGATATTGCCGGACTGCTGTTTGGATTCAGTGTATATATGGGAATGCTGGGACAGGTGGAAAACGGTGAGAAGATTGATGTGAAAAAACTGTTTTTCAGTGCATTAAAGACTCCGGCATTTATTGCAAGTATCCTGGGAATTATTGCAGGATTATCGAAGGTGATCCTTGCAGTTTTAGACAGTCCTTTCGGAGGCGTGTACCAGAGTGTGGAAAATATTCTCACCACATCTGTGACTGCCATTATTTTACTGGTAGTGGGATACAGCATGGAACTGAATGCGAAATTATTAAAGCCATGCATTGCCACGATCATCTTACGTGTATTGCTTCAGGCAGTGATGATCGCAGGAGTTCTTGTTGCTGTACATTATCTGGTAGGTGATGATCGGCTGGTCAATCTTGCAATTATCAGTTATATGTCAGCACCGGCCACATTCAGTATGCAGACTTTTATGAAAGATGAAGAAGGAAGCGCTTATGTTTCCACAACAAACTCCATGTACTGTCTGGTATCTATTCTTGTATATATAATTATGGCAGTGACAATCTACTGATCATGAAATCTGAATAACAGAAAATGAAAATTACCGCGGATTGAAATAGACCTGGCGGTAATTTTTGTATGTCGCAGGAAATTACTTCGTAATGTACCTGTGATATATAGTGCTCCGCATGAGGCGTAGAATCCTGTAAACGGGAAAGGGGTTGCAGATATTTAAATAATTTGGTAAAAACAACTAAAATATATTGAATGATGGTAAAAAATATTGTAAAATAAAACGAAAACAAAGACTTGTGGAAAGGGAGCATACGTATGGAGAAAAGGTATACGATTGGTGTAATGATCGGAAATGCAAATTCACCGCATACGATGAATCTGATGCAGGGTATTTTTCATGCAGCTAAGTCTATGGACGTAAATGTTCTGTTTTTCTTGGGATTCACAGTAGTTATTACTATAAATCTTATTTTGGCGAAGATACGGAAGATGATTATGATTATCAGTTCAATGTAGTTTATGATTATCAGGCGTTCGCAGATGCGGATGCATTGATTATTGCATATGGTTCCCTTTGTATTTTTCTGGACGAAAAAGAAAGTAAAACTTGCATCCCTGAAGCCGGATACGGATACCACAAAGATCACACTGAAAGTAAAGGAGAAAAAAGAGTTCCCTTGTACAGGCATCAGTTATTTGTCAAACGTAAAGTATTCTTCTGATAACAAGAAGGTAGCAAAAGTCAATTCTTCCGGCGAGATCCAGGCAAAAAAAGCCGGTACAACTTATATCAGGTGTAAAGTTAAACAGTATGGCGATACTTACAATCTCGTCTGCAAGGTAACGGTCAAAAAAGAAGGAAATATCAAAGATCCAACTTCAGCTTACCGGAATCTGATACAAAGTTATGAGAAAAAATATGGGGAAGCTCAATTAAATGAGCAGAAACAGTTTTGGACGGGACTATGCTATGCCAAATTGTTGGATTTCAATAATGACGGCATCAACGAACTTATCCTGACATACCAAACAGAAAGGTATAACAAAGACAAAGTTCAATATCATGTAGAATTGTGGAAGTATGGCGGAAAATCTGCAAAACGGGTTACCTCACGTATTTCATGGTCTGGAAACAATATGCCATATTTTGGAGGTTTGGGTATATGTAAATACAACGGAAAATATCTGTTAGAGCTAACTGGTAATGCGTGTGGGGATAATTATTACTATGGAACCAAAAAAGATGGGTCTGTTGGACTGGTCCACAAGTTCATATGGAAGGGGGATGCAATGGAAGGAGACTGGTATATGGACGGCAAGAAAACCTCAGGAAATATGTATGAAACTTATTACAAGAAATATCATGCAAACGCTACATGGTATAGCTTTGCTCAGTCATCAAATAACAACTTAATAAGAAAAGAACTTTCAAATACCAAACAGAAATTAGGAATGTAATTTCTGTCTGGTCGTTGCAGGACATGAATCCTTTTCAAGCCTAAGTTGTATCTACCGGGCATTCTCAAGGAATTACATCAAAATAAAAGAGGGAAAACCATGAAATTAGAAGAAAGAAAACAAAACTCATTTATACAGAAATCAATATTTTTGCTGATAATAATGACATTATGGATATGTCTCGGAACAGGTTTTACGGTAAATGCAGCGCAAAGAGAAGATACAAAACTCTTGAAAATATATGACGGAAAGTCTATAGAGGCAAGTCAGATTCAGTTTAAGGCAGAGGTAGCCACTCCAGACTCTAATCGAATAGACATCTATCGTTCAGAAAAGCCGGTATCTCAAGGTGGAAAATTAGAAAAACTGGATAGTTTCAGGGTAATAGGAGACTTCTGGGAAGTCCTTGGTGACAATCTGTATATGAACTACGGGGATAATTTCAAGGTACAGTGCTATTCCCATGATACATGCGTGGAGGGAAATCTGACTTTTGTAGATACTACGGCAAAAGCCGGACATCAATATTCCTACAGACTGGTCTATGGCGACATGGTGTATGATCCGGACAGCGGAGAATATAGCGTGGAGATTGTATCAAATATCATTGATGTAAAGGCCAATCTGCAGACACCGGAGCTTTACAAGTGTTACTCCACGGACAATAAAACCGTAAATCTTTCCTGGAGCTATATCGCACAGGCAGACGGCTACAGGGTGTACCGATATGATAACGGAAAGTGGTCATTCCTGAAAAATGTCAAAAAAAGAAATGTAATCTCCACAACTGACAAAAATGTACAGGCCGGAAAGACTTATCAGTACAGAGTGCTGGCGTACAGAGTCATAAAGGGCAAAAATATTTACAGTTCCAAAAGCAAAGCCCGAAAGATCACCTTAAAAACAGCAACTGTAAAAGGTGATTATCAGTATGGCAGCGTCTACGGTCCGTATCTGGACGCGCAGCATCTGGCACAGGTCCGGAGTGTTGTCCAGAGTTTCAAGATCAATTACATCCGTAAAGGAATGTCAGACTATGACAGGGTACTGACTGCATATAATTATCTCCGCAGCAACTGCAGCTACGCTTATAAAGGCTGGCAGTATAATTATGCAAACACCGCCTGGGGTGCATTGGTATATGGAGAAGCACAATGCTCCGGATATGCCAGAGCCATGAAAGCACTCTGTGATGCAATCGGAGTAGACTGCAGATATGTACACGCAGACTCCAAGGCAAGTAACCCAAGCCATCAGTGGAATCAGGTAAGAGTTGGCGGCAAATGGTATATTCTGGATGCGCAGTCTGGCGGATTCCTGCTTGGCAGCCGGACATG
>NZ_JBWJVQ010000030.1:0-4095 GCF_056339875.1 Blautia sp. ZXY-1-C6 | reverse complement strand
CATGATAATCCTCTATGGTGGTCTTGCCCCTTACAGTCTTTGGCAAACGGATCATAACCTTATCTGTCGCAAGCTGAAGCAGATCTCTGTCACCGGAAAGGATTGTCGCATCCATTCCTGCCGCTTCGCTTTTTCTGGCCAGAGTTCCCAGTATATCATCCGCTTCGTAGCCTTCTTTTGTCACAACATTCACACCCATTGCAGTAAGCATTTCTTTAATCAGCGGTACCTGCTCTCTCAGTTCTTCAGGCATGGGTTTACGTGTTCCCTTGTATGCTTCAAACATCTTATGGCGGAAAGTCGGTGCCTTCAGGTCAAATGCCACCGTCAGATACTGAGGCTTCTCTTCCTCGATCGTCCGAAAAAGGATATTCAGGAAACCATATACTGCCCCTGTGTGTTTTCCTTCTGAATTTGTAAGATCCGGCAGACCATAAAAAGCTCTGTTCAGAATACTGTGTCCGTCAATCAGTAATATTTTTTCGCTCATAAAATCCTCCAGTGTCTTTATAGAATGTAATTTGTCTCCATCATTACAAAAATCAGTATTGCCGCAATCGTAGCGATCAGAAGGCATATACTCACGCCAAACATAAGCCAGCTGACTTTCTTCTTGCGGATATATCTTCTGGATTTCCGGATGTCCTGTTCCAGCAGTTTTTTGAAATCCAGAACCGAATCGCTGCTGTCATCATCAAGCTGATGTGTTACCTCATGGACAATAAAATATGTCTCCAGTTCATCATAACAGGAAGAACAATTCTGTACATGATCAAGAAACTCTTCCAGTTCATTTAACGGAAGATCATGTTTAATATACCTGCTCACCATTCCTTCTGCAGTTTGGCAATCCATCTTCATTCCCTTCTTTCTTCCAAAAAAACATCCAGGATGCTGCGTTCACTATTACGAATTATAACCGAACCGGAGTTAATTGGCAAGAAAAAGCAGCAGAAGCTCAAATCGCCTCTGCTGCTTTCATTGCTGTTCACTCAGTTTTCAGTGATATAGCCAATTTTCCGGATTGCCTGCGACAATGGACTTTTGACTTGTATATCTCGAAAAAATATCACTTCTGCAGATTTACTTTCCCGGAAGATGTATCTGCGTCAGCTTCTGTACTGTTTTCGGATTCTGCATTGTTCTCAGACTTTGTATTACTTTCAGATTCCGCCACTGCAGTGGGAACCTGTACAGGTGCATTCAGGATTTTCATAAATTCCTCACCTGTAATTGTCTCATGTTCATACAGATATTTTGCAAGTTCATGGAGCTTTCCAATATTGTCCTGAAGGATTTTCAGTGCTTTCTGGTGTTCCATCCTGACAAGTTCCACAACTTTCTTATCCAGAAGAGTCTGTGTCTCAAAAGAACAGCTTAAGCTGGAGTCTCCGCCCAGATACTGATTTGTCACATTCTCCATGGCAACCATATCGAAGTCTTCACTCATACCATATCTGGAGATCATTGCTCTTGCAAGCTTAGTCGCCTGTTCGATATCATTGGATGCTCCGGTTGTAATAGAGTGGAAGATCAGTTCCTCAGCGGCACGACCGCCTGTAAAGGTCGCTATCTTATTTGCAAGCTCTTCCTTTGTCATCAGATAATGATCTCCGTCATCCACCTGCATGGTATATCCGAGTGCTCCTGATGTACGCGGAATAATAGTGATCTTGTGGACCGGTGCAGATTCGGTCTGCTTTGCTGCAACCAGCGCATGTCCGATTTCATGATAAGCAACTATCAGTTTTTCTTTATTGGAAAGAACTCTGTTCTTCTTCTGATATCCTGCGATAACTACCTCGATACTCTCCTCAAAATCTGCCTGGGTGGCAAATTTTCTGCCGTCACGTACTGCACGAAGTGCTGCTTCATTGACAATATTTGCAAGTTCTGCACCGGAAGCTCCGGCTGCAGCTTTCGCAATCTCATCAAAACGTACGGAATCTGCGATCTTAATCTTCTTTGCATGGACTTTAAGGATTTCCTCACGTCCTTTTAAATCCGGAAGTTCAACAGGAATACGTCTGTCAAAACGTCCGGGACGAAGAAGTGCGGGATCAAGGGAATCCGGTCTGTTGGTTGCCGCAAGGATCACAACACCTTTGGAGCCGTCAAAACCATCCATCTCTGTAAGCAGCTGGTTCAGAGTCTGCTCGCGCTCATCATTGCCGCCTGTAAATCCGGCACCATCACGTTTCTTGCCAATTGTGTCGATCTCATCGATAAATACAATACATGGAGCTTTCTCATTCGCCTGTTTGAAAAGATCACGCACCTTGGCAGCGCCCATACCAACAAACATTTCCACGAATTCAGAACCGGAAATGGAGAAGAACGGAACTTCCGCTTCACCGGCTACCGCTTTTGCAAGAAGTGTTTTACCTGTACCCGGAGGGCCTACAAGAAGGGCTCCTTTCGGCATAGATGCACCGATTTCTCTGTATTTCTGCGGGTTATGAAGATAATCTACGATCTCTGTCAGAAGATCCTTGGCTTCGTCCTCTCCCGCTACATCTGAGAATTTGATTCCCGTAGATGATTTCACATATACTTTCGCATTACTCTTTCCAAATGACATTGCCCCACCGGGACCTCCGCCCATGGAACTCATCATCTTCTTGCTGAGCCACCTTCCAAGAAGGATAAAGATGGCAATCGGCAGTACATATCCTGCGATCAGGCTGATCCAGATAGATGTCTGCTGTGGTGCTGCTGCACCGAACTTGACATTTGCATCATGCAAACGGTCTACAAGGTCAGGATCATTCATCTTGACAGTTCTGAAATAACCCTCCTGTCCGTCACTCTCTGCTACATAATAAATATAATCATCCTGAATTTCTACTGTCTTAACGTAATCCTTCTCTACTCCTGTCAGGAAAGTACTGTAATCAGTCGTCTGTACCTTTCGTCCCTCAATTGCAGGAAGTAACAGCACATTCAGAAGAATGATAATAACTGCCGCAATGATATAATATACATAAAGCGGTTTTCTGCCAGGCTTTTTATTATCAAGGTTCATTGGCTTTTCCTCCATTTCGTTTTGTTATGATGTACCATATCACTTATTCATCTCTTTTTCAAGAAAAGCGAGATAAATTTCATAAAGATTTTAGAATTATCTGAACTGTTCAATACGGCAAATAAAAAAAAAGCGAAAACCTTCACAAACAAAGGCTTCGCTTACTTTTTAGTGCCGGCAGTGGGACTTGAACCCACACGTGGTTGCCCACAACAGATTTTGAGTCTGCCTCGTCTGCCATTCCGACATGCCGGCATTGAAACGAGTATTATCATATCACGTTTTTGTCGAAATGGCAAGGGCATTTTTGAGTTTTTTTTAATATTTCACAAACCTCGTTTTAGAATACACATTGCTTGCCTTGATCAGTTTCTGATATCTGGCAAACAGCTTCTCAGGAAGTCTGATAGTTACGGTTTTGTTGACCGCAAAAGCTTTTTTTCCAACATAGTTCAGTGCTGTACTGTTGATCCTGATCACTTTGACTGCCGGGCACTGGTAAAAAGCTCTGGCATCTATATGTCTGACACTGGCAGGAAGTATGAAATTTCGCAGTTTTGTACACTGTGCAAATGCGTTGCTGCCAATTCTTTTTACTCTGCTACCAAATCTTATGTTCCGCAGATTCGGGCACTGGCTGAACGCATATTTTCCAATCGTTGTTACATTATTTCCAAAAATAACATCTGTAATTTCTTTGTTCCCGCTGAAGGCATTCTTGTCAATTGTAGTTACTTTATAAACTTTATCATTGATCACAACTGTAGCCGGAATCTGTATCACATTATATTCCGCAGCAAGACCTGTAACGCTTACTTCTCTTTCATTCAAAATCTTATAGCCAATTCCACCTATCAGGTACTTATAGCTTCCACCCTGTTCAGTTAACGGAGCTGCATTGAACTGATATCTCACAGGTTGTACAATATCGTTTTTCTCCCATATACCTCCTGTATATTCTTCTCTCTGGAAAAAGACATATATATTGTATGCACGTTCCACCTTTGTATAAATACCCTTTGCAGAACCGATTTCCCATTTCCTGTGAATATCGCTTTCCTGCGGTTTGA
>NZ_JBWJVQ010000029.1:0-8871 GCF_056339875.1 Blautia sp. ZXY-1-C6 | reverse complement strand
GTCTGGAGGCAATCAAACAGGATTTTAACAAACAATACAATGTGCCACCGGTAAGAAAATAAAAACACAGAAAAAAGGGAGGATGAATGATATGCCTATTAATTTATCAAAAGGACAGAAGGTAGATTTAACAAAGAAGAATCCGGGACTTAAGAAGATCATGGTAGGACTTGGCTGGGATGTAAACGCTTTTGATTCAGGTTCGGATTTTGACCTGGATGCAGCAGCATTTATGCTTGGTGCCAACGGAAAATGCCCTACAGAGAAAGAATTCATTTTCTATGGCAATCTGAAGCATGTCAGTGAATCAGTCATCCACATGGGAGATAACCTTACCGGTGAGGGTGAAGGTGATGATGAGCAGATCATGATCGATCTGTCAAAGGTTCCGGCGAATATTGAGAGAATTGCGTTTACAGTTACCATTTATGATGCAGAAGCAAGACGTCAGAACTTCGGACAGGTTTCAAACTCTTACATCCGTCTGGTAGATGAATCCAATGAGGTGGAACTGATCCATTATGATCTTGGGGAGGACTTCTCCATTGAAACAGCAGTAGTTGTAGGAGAACTTTACAGACATAACGGAGAGTGGAAGTTTAATGCCATCGGAAGCGGATTCCAAGGTGGACTTGCAGCGCTCTGCGGTCATTATGGTATTGAAGTAGCGTAATGTAAGAGACAGTCGGCTGTTTGGTAAAAATACTAAACAGTTATCAGGTATGGAGCTGTATAGCGAAGCGGATAAGACAATATGGGAGGAAAAATATATGCCAGTTAGTTTAAAAAAAGGACAGAAGGTCAGTCTTACAAAAGGTAACCCGGGACTTAAGAATGTAGTTGTAGGTATCGGATGGGATATCAATGCTTTTGACACAGGCGGAGATTTCGATCTGGATGCAGCAGCGTTCTGTCTGACAGATTCCGGAAGGGTTTCTGATTCGAACGATTTTGTATTCTATGGAAATCTTGTACATCCGTCCGGAGCAGTCCAGCATATGGGAGACAACCTTACAGGTGCCGGAGACGGAGATGATGAGCAGATTAAGATCGATCTGTCAAAGATTCCTGCCAATATCACAAAGATTGCATTTACAGTTACCATCTATGATGCAGAGGCAAGACGCCAGAATTTCGGACAGGTTTCTAATGCCTTTGTGAGAATCTTCAATGAAGTGACAGGAGAAGAAATTCTCAGATATGATCTTGGAGAAGATTTCTCTATTGAAACAGCAGTTGTATTTGGTGAACTGTACAAGAATGGTGACGAATGGAAATTTAATGCCATTGGAAGTGGTTATCAGGGTGGTCTGGCTGCTTTGTGCAACAGTTATGGTGTAGACGTAGAATAGTGCCGGAGGGCAACAGGAGGGACGAAAATGTCAGTAAGCTTACAGAAAGGACAGAAGGTAAATCTGTCAAAGGAGCATGCAGGATTAGCAAAGGTGATCGTGGGACTTGGCTGGGATGAGGCAAAGCCATCCGGCGGTGGTGGATTGTTTGGTGCATTATTTGGTTCTTCATCACATCAGGCAATCGACTGCGACGCTTCTGCAATCATGTTGAAAAATGGTAAATTTACAGATAAAACAGACCTGGTATATTTCGGCAACCTGAAACATAAATCCGGGACAGTCAATCATATGGGAGACAATCTTACAGGAGCAGGCGAGGGAGATGATGAGCAGATCGTTATTGATCTGTCAAGAGTTCCGGCTGAATATGATAAGATTGTCATTGTTGTCAATATCTATCAGGCAGTAAAGAGAAAACAGCATTTTGGAATGATCCAGAATGCATTTATCCGTCTGGTTGATGCCAGAAACAATAAAGAAATGTGCAAATATAATTTAACTGAGAATTATTCAGGTATGACTGCGATGATTTTTGGGGAAATATACAGGTATAACGGTGAATGGAAATTCAACGCCGTAGGAAATGGCACAACAGATCCCGGACTTGGGGAACTCTGCCAGAGATTTGTGTGAAAATAAAAAGAGGAGCTGTTATGGTTCCTCTTTTTATATAAAATCCGGTAACTGTCTGTCCATGATTGAACAGTTGCAAAACCCGAAAGAGGAGGTTGATTATTATGAATGAAATAAACAAAGAGGAGCGAATGCAGGGCCTGTCCGGACAGCAGGTCAGCGAGAGCAAGGCGAAGTACGGCACCAATGAGCTGGCGAAGAAAGAGACTGAATCACTCTGGTCCATGTTCATCGGCGCATTTGATGACATCTGGATCAAGGTATTATGTGCGGCTCTGGCTCTTAAAGTTATCCTGGCTGTGCTGGGAATCTTTGTCCCTGCATTATCCGGCGGAAATGATGTTGTGGAGATCATCAGTATTGTGATCGCAATCGCACTTGCTACCGGTTTCAGTACCCTGTCAGAGTACAGAAATACTTCAAGAAGTGAGGCGCTTCAGGAAGAATACAGCAAGACCTATGCCAAAGTTGTAAGAGACGGAAAGCTGGTCAATATTCTTACCAGTGAAATCGTTAAAGGTGATACGATCCTTATCCAGGCAGGAGATAAGGTTCCGGCAGATGGTCTGTTATTTGAAGGTAAGATCAAAGTATCTCAGGCGGCATTAAACGGTGAATCAAGAGATGAGAACAAAGCAGCAGTAACCAATATGGACGAGGCAGAATCTACGGATTACTCTTCACAGGGAAAAGTCTTTATGGGTTCGGTTGTGACTTCAGGCGAAGGTTACATGATCGCAACTGTTATCGGAGACAGTTCTGAATTAGGAAAGATAAACAAAGCTCTGACAGATACCTCCGAGGAAGAAGAGCGAAAAGATACTTCCAGCCTGAAGCTGGAGGGTGTGGCAGCAGGTATCGGTAAACTGGGTGTGTCAGCTGCAGCGATCGCGGGTATCCTTCATGTTGTCCTGACTCTGATCAGGGCAGATCAGGCAATCACTGTTGTTTCCGTTCTCCTTGTAATAGCGGAAGCAGTTATGCTTATGGCTTCTATCGTGATCATGGCAGTTCCGGAGGGACTCCCGATGATGAACAGTCTGGTTCAGTCAATGAATACAGAGTCCATGTATAAAAAGAATATCCTTGTCAGCCACAAGGCGGCATTTTCAGATTCTGCTTACATGAACGTGCTGTTCAGTGATAAAACCGGAACGATCACACAGGGTAACCTGTCACTGGTAGAATTTATCACAGGTAACGGTGAGATTGTTGATTCCATCCAGAGCAGGGAGTTTATAGAAGCTATCACTCTGAATAACCTTGCAAAGATTTCCTCAGAAGGAAAGGCAATCGGAAGTAACAACATGGACAGAGCACTGCTCTCTTATGCCATTGATCATGGTTATAATGATTATGACAATGATCCGGAGAAGGTAGAAGAGATCAGCGGATTTGATTCCGAGAAGAAATGTGCCACTGTAAAACTGAAAAACGGACTTGTTTACTGGAAGGGTGCTACAGAGAATATCATTGATAAAGTAACACATTACATGCTTCCGGACGGGGAAGAAAGAGAGTTTACAAAGGCAGATAAAGATAAAGTAGAAGAACAGATGCATGCACAGGCAAAGAGAACCATGAAGCTTCTCTCCGTAGCGAAAATCAGCGATGGAAAGACTGTTCTTATGGCAGTTCTGTGTCTGCGTGATAATGTCAGAACAGATGCGGTTGAGACTGTTCAGATTCTCAATGATGCAGGAATCCAGGTAGTTATGGTTACCGGTGATGCAGAGGAAACTGCAGTAGCCATTGCAAAAGAGGCAGGTATTCTTGCAGATGAGAAGAAGGACGTGGTTCTTACCCATGAAGAAATGGAGAAATTATCAGATGAAGAGCTGAAGAAAGTTCTCCCGAACCTGAGAGTGGTAAGCCGCGCGAAACCGCTTGATAAGAAAAGACTGGTATCTCTTTCACAGCAGATTGATAATGTCTGTGGTATGACCGGTGACGGTGTGAACGATGCTCCCGCATTAAAACAGGCAGACATTGGTTTTGCAATGGGAGATGGTACAGCAGTTGCACAGGAGGCAGGAGATGTTGTTATCCTTAATAACAGTCTGACTTCCATTAAAGACTGTGTGCTTAACAGCAGGACTATGGCGAAATCTGTTGGAAAATTCCTCATTTTCCAGCTTACTGTAAATATCAGTACTCTGTTAATGAATATCATTGCACCGATCCTGGGATGGACAGAGCCGTTTTCCATTGTCCAGATCCTTTGGATCAACCTGATCATGGATACATTGGCTGCCATGGCGTTTGGTGGAGAACCTATTCTTGAGCAGATATATGAAAGATCAGCCGGCAAAGAGAACAGATAATATTCTGACTCCGTACATCAAGTCAGCGATCGGAGTAAGTGCAATATTTATTACCCTTGGTTCTATCCTGATACTTGAGAATATCGGCGGCATTACCAGTTGGGTAATCCCTGCGGGCTGTGCAGATCCGGAGCTTTATGAGAAAACATTTATGTTTGCGTTCTTCATTTATGCGATTATCTTTAACAGTCTGAATACCAGATCTGAGAAGTTTAATCTGTTTGAGCATATCGGGGAGAATAAGAACTTCGTACTGGTAATGGGAGCAATCTTTGTTCTTCAGACCATTATCATTGAAATCGGCGGAAAAGTATTTAACACAACTCTGCTTGAGCCAAAGGCATTACTGGTATCCATGGTACTTGCAGTACTTATTATACCGGTAGATATTATCAGAAAAGCAATCATGAGCAGGTAAACAATACGTATGAAATAATAATTATGGGGCTGTCGCAGGTAATAACAGTGTGGCAGTCCCATTTTTGGAGGAAGCGAATGAATGGCATTTTATGCGCGGACATGGACAATACCATAATATATTCGTATAAGCGCAATATCGGTGAAAATAAATTAAATGTTGAGTTATATAATGGAAGAGAAATCTCATTTATTTCTGAAAAAACGCATGATCTGTTGAAAAAAGTAAGTGAGAAGATGACTATCATACCAACATCCACAAGGACGGAAGAACAGTATAAACGTATTGATCTGGATATAGGAATCGTACCCTATGCCCTTGTCTGTAATGGAGGAGTACTGCTGGTAAATGGTAAGCGTGACAGAGAGTGGTATCTGGAGTCGCTGCAAATGATCCAGAACAGCAGACCGGAAATGGAAAAAGCGCAGCAGATTCTTGCCGGGGATTCCAGACGAAAGTTTGAGCTGAGATTTCTAGATGAGCTTTTTATTTTTACAAAATGTGAAAAGCCAGAGGAAGTGGTTGAAGATCTGCAGGCAAAACTGACTACGAAGCTGGTGGACGTATTTCATAATGGAGAGAAGGTATATGTTGTTCCTGTAAATCTGAGTAAGGGAATGGCTGTGAGAAGACTTCGAAAGAGGTTGCAGCCTGCATATATCATAGCAGCCGGAGACAGCGAATTCGATGTTTCCATGGTGGAAGAAAGCGACCTGGGATTAGTTCCGGCCGGATTTAAAAAGATTTACGGTAATGGTAGCGACAGATTCAAAGAGACAGTGATGGAAATGGAGGCAGGAAGACTGTTTTCGGAAACATTACTTGAGAAATGTTTGGTTTTATATTTTAAAGAGCCGGACTGACTGCAATTCTATAAAATATTGCAGTCAGTTCGGCTCTTTGTTATATCAGGCTGTTAATCCATACTGACGCGGATTCCGCTCTGACGTTCAGATGGCTGAATGATAACCGTAACATTATCTCCTCCATGCCACTCAAACTGATAAGACTCTCCGGAAGTCTGGCCGATGAAAGTTTTCCAGTAATTCGTTTATTTCATGTATTTTTCCAGAACCGGAAACTGTACAGGTCCGATGTCCAGAATCCGGCGGTGAAATTCTTTCAGGTCGAAATCATCTCCAAGTCTTTTCTGACAGACTGTTTTCAAGTCAAGGAAATTCAGATATCCCCAATAGTATTTCAGATAGTTACCGGGAGTTTCCACAATATACTGATAGATTTCGGCAGCAGTAGAAGCATTGTTGATGCCAAATGCTTTCAGAAAGACAGCAGTGCGGGCTGCATCCCAGCCCCTGTAATGAATGCCGATATCGATCAGGGAGTAAATGCACAGATTCATACTCCTGTTTAACCAGGCAAGCCGGACAGCATTTTTGGCAGAATCCGGATCCTTCATGAGGGAGGCGGCATATTCATAGCCGTAGGATTCCACGTAGGTTGCCCAGCCTTCCACGTAACCGGAGGAGGTGACCAGATATCTGATGTTAGAGGGATTGTTTTCGGCAAAAGAAACTGTCTGGTAAAGATGGCCGGGAAATCCTTCATGTGCCAGTGTGCCGAAAAGTTCCAGAGAAGAGGTACGTCCGGAATCGTTGATATAGATTACGTTGGGGGTTCGGGTATCCACAGGCGGCGTGAGGTAAAAAGCAGGACTTAAGAATTTTTTCATGGAAGGATGAACGGTGCGGAGTTCGTAAGAGGCATCTTTCAGTTCCGGGAAATCTTTTTTCATCAATTCCGGAAGCTTCTCAAGCATCTGAGTCGGTGTCAGCGTAAGTTCACCGGAACATTGATTCAGCCTGTCGATCAGGGAGGAATTCTGTTTCAGCAGGGAAGATATCTCCCGATAGTCGGACAAAAGCTGAGCTGACAGTCTTTTTTCAATTTGTCCGACAGGTACATAGGTTCCTGTCTGGCTTTGCAGCAGGTAGAGGTAATATTCACGCCCACCCTCAAAAAATGCCAGGCCCCGGCTGCTTTTGCCTGTACCGCGAAGACTTTCCAGACTGTCTGCCAGTTCCTGATAAGCAGGGATCACTTCGGTTAAGATCAGTTTATGATGATATGTACAGAGTTTTTTCTGATCTTCGCTGCTAAATGCAGGGTTGGAGAAAGCTTTCAGTTTCTGCGCGAAAATATCATCCATGTAGTTGGAATCAGGATTCGCGACAAAAGAATGACATTGTTTCAGGATACGGTCCAGAGTTGTGTCGCTCATGAAAAGCCCTGACTGGGATTTCTGCTTTTCCAGTTTTATAATACTTTGAAAATATGGCCTGACGGTACTCAGAAGTTTCAGATAATCAGAGATATCTTCTTTTGTCCGGAAAGTATATTCCGCCAGAAGAATGGGAAGTTGTGCCTGCACACCCAGGCCTGGTCCCAGCGGCTCATCCAGGGCGCTGTTTTTTCCAAGGGAGGCTCTGGTGTGAAAATAGAGAAGAAGCATATCACAGGTAAGCCGGTTTTCTTCGGAGAGCTTGGAATAGGCAAAGGATTTCAGCTCTTTCTCATATTCCTGACAGAGACTGGTGGTCTTAGCCGGGTCAGAAAGTGCAGTTCCAAGAGTTGCCTCGGGCTTTCTGATACCTTTTTTTTCAGGGTGTGCAAGAGTGTAGTGAAGGGTGAGGGTATTGCTGCATACTTCGGACCGGAATAATTTTTCCGTAAAGGTCTGAAAACGGGAGTTTTCAGAAACAAAGTGGTCGGAGAGAACACCCATGCTGATGCCAATGGCAAAGACCAGACACAGGCTGAGGATTCTTTTAGGGATATTTTTATAAATACGCATATCCACCTCGGAATCTGCTTTTTACTATCTTATTGAAGGAAGGCATGAAGTATGCTTTCGGTAACATCATTACTGTTCACACACCATTATCCCGCGAGGTGTTTTGGCATAAATATGCCAAAATCCTGAGACATACAAGCCAAAATTCATTCCAAATGCTCGTCACACTTTTTTCATTTGACAAAATTGGGATGTTATGTTAACATACACAAATGCGTAACAAAACGTAATAAAAATGTAATAATTTTACAACGATGTATAACAGGAGTTGATTAGTAAAATGAATAATAAAATAAAGACAATTTTGATGGCAGCAATTATGAGCTCTGTGGTTCTGACACAGGGGGTATGTGTAAGCGCAGCACAGTTTGATGATGGCGCATCAGCGTTTTCTGATGGAACAGGAAGTGTAAGTGCTCTGGCAAGTACACTGGCGAAGCAGACAGAGGAACAGACACAGGAGTTTGTTGCGAAAGAAGAGGAAGCAGCTCAGATTCGTGAAGAACGAAGAGTAGAGAAAGCGGAAAAGGCTTCTGAGAAGGCAGAGCAGGAAAAAACAGCCGCGCTGGAGAGTATTCAGCAGACAGTTGAGGATACAAAGAAAAAAATTGCCGAAGAAGCAGAAGCGAAACGTCTGGCAAAGAGACAGGAAGTGGTAAACTTTGCGCTGCAGTTTGAAGGAAATCCTTATGTTTATGGCGGAACAAGTCTTACAAACGGTGCAGACTGCTCAGGATTTGTAATGTCTGTATTTGCCAATTTCGGTTACAGTCTTCCACGTGTGGCTGCAGCGCAGTGTGATGCCTCCACAAAGAAAGATATCAGCCAGCTTGAGCCGGGAGATCTGGTATTCTACGGAAACGGATATATTGATCATGTGGCACTTTATATCGGAGATGGAAAGATTATTCATGCCAGTAATGCTGCTACAGGAATCAAGATTTCCGATTATGATTATGAGAAGCCGGCAGCTGTAGGTACGTTCATGGAATAGCTGTAACGCCTAAAATTATATGATTCGACAAATTGCACAAAGAATGTCGAGAGGTGGGAAAAGTGGATAAAGTCATACACACTCTATCCACATACCCGGTTATTGAAAAATCCCGTAAATTAAAGTTATACACAAAGTTATCCACATTATCCACATTTTATGTATGTGGAATACTCGATTTACATAAGGAAAAAAGAAACAGATGTTTTGTGTAAAATGATAAATCGACATTTTTGGACGAAAAAATCCACAAATCTATTGACTTTTTTATATTCTAAAAAACATATAATATTGTACAAAAAATACAAAATATAACAATATATATAAAAATAATC
>NZ_JBWJVQ010000028.1:0-4824 GCF_056339875.1 Blautia sp. ZXY-1-C6 | reverse complement strand
TTGCTGGCATTTTTGGATTCCAGAAGGGAAAAATTCTGGAACCGGCTATGGGGATTGGAAACTTTTTTCATGGTCTTCCGGAAAGTATGCAAAAATCCCAGCTTTATGGCGTGGAGATTGATGCCATAAGCGGAAGGATTGCACAAAAGCTCCACCCTTCAGCCAGTATCCAGATTAAAGGATTTGAAAAAACGGAATTTGAGGATAACAGCTTTGATGTAATTGTAGGAAACGTGCCTTTTGGGGATTTCCGTTTGTATGATCCCCGATATAAAAAGATGAAGTTGAAAGTCCATGATTATTTTATCCGGAAAAGCATGGACCTCCTTCGGCCAGGAGGCATTTTGGCAGTGGTAACTTCAAAAGGGACGTTGGATAAAAATGACAGCGCTGTGAGAAAAAATTTGGCAGAACAGGCAGACCTTTTAGGGGCAGTCCGGCTTCCGGCAGATTCTTTTGGAAAGAGCGCCAATACCGCAGTTACCAGTGACCTTTTGTTTTTTCAGAAAAAAGCAGAGCCTTCGATTGGGGAGCCGATCTGGACTTATACAGGGCTTACGGAAGACATGGTACCGGTAAATGAGTATTATCTGGAACACCCGGAAATGATGCTTGGGAAAATGGTCTGGTTTGAACAGTTTTTCGGGAAAGATTCCAAATATACAGCCCTGGTCAATGAAGCGGAAGACTTTGACCTGGAAAAAAGAATTTTGGACGCAGTTGGAGAGCTTCCTAAAAACTGTTATGAAGAAAGCATAGCAGAAAAAAAGAAGGAAGAGCAGGACGTCTTAGCTGCTTCCCCAAAGATACCTAATTATACGTTTACGGTGATACAGGACGAAGTATATTACCGGGAAGGGGAGTCTTTATACCGGAGTCAGGCAAAGGAAAGTGTGAAGCGCCGGATACGTGCCATGCATAAAATCCGCCTTCTGGTGCGTGAAATTTTACAGATACAGCAGGAAAATTGTTCTGACCAGGAACTGAAAAAGGCACAGGAACAGTTAAACCGTTTGTATGATGCCTTTGTGAAAACGCATGGATATTTCTGTGACCGGACAAATAAAATGGCGTTCCGGCAGGACAATGATTATCCCCTGCTATCTTCCCTGGAAGTGGTTGATGAGGACAAAAACGTAACCAAAGCCGATATTTTTTACAAAAGGACCATACGCCCCAGAGATGTGATAGACAAAGTGGAAAATGCCCAGGAAGCATTGCATATCAGTCTGTCAGAATATAACCGGGTGGATATTCCCTATATGCTCTCTCTTTATCTGGGAAACAGGAAAGAAATGCTCCAGGAATTAAAAGGGTTAATCTACCAGAACCCGGTACTGGCAAAGGAAGAAGATCCCAATTCGGAGTGGGAAACCGCAGATGAGTATTTAAGCGGCAATGTGCGTCAGAAGCTCCGTACAGCCAGGATCTATGCGCAGAACAATCCCTTGTTTGTAGACAACGTGGAAGCACTGGAAAAGGTACAGCCAAAAGAACTGACAGCGCCTGAGATCAGTGTAAAACTGGGAACAACCTGGATTGAAAATGAGGATTACGAACAGTTTATATATGAGCTTTTGGAAATCCCGGAGAGCAACCAGAGAAACTATTGCGCTCATAGTGGCCATGCCCTCAAGATTGAGCGCTTAGATGCAGATATGTCTTACCATATTGACAGGGGAAATTTTTTTGGAGGAACCATTCGTACCAGGGAAACCTATGGCACAAGATTTATGGATGCGATCAGCATTATAGAGGAACTGTTAAACAGCCGGATTGTGACCATAAGGGACCGGGTGCAGGAAGGGGGAAAGGGTGCGTTATGTGATTAATCGGAAGGAAACCATGCTTGCCAGGGATAAGGCGGAGCAGATAAAAGAAGCCTTCCGGGACTGGATTTTTAAGGAACCAGAGCGCAGAAAAAAATATGTGGATTTTTACAATGAAACCTTTAACTGCGACAGACAACGAAGCTATGATGGCTCTTATTTAAAACTGCCGGGACTGAACCCTTTGTTAAAACTGCGTCCTTATCAGAAAAATGCTGTAGCAAGGGCATTGCTGTGTGGAGGGAACACCTTGCTTGCCCATACGGTAGGCGCTGGTAAATCTCTGGAAATGATCTGTATCTGTATGGAGATGAGGAGGCTGGGGCTGGCAACGAAACCCCTTCTTACGGTTCCCAACCACCTGACCTTCCAGATGGGGGCAGAATTTTTGCGGGCCTACCCAGATGCGAAGATCCTGATTACCAGAAAAGAAGATTTTCAGAAGGAAAACCGCAGGCGCATGATTGCCAGAATGGCAACAGGGGATTATGACTGTATTATTATCGGACATACGCAGTTCCAGAGAATTGCCATTTCCCCTGACCGGCAAAGAGCCATGATAGAAGAACAGGCAGAGCAACTGGTAGAAGCCATTAACCAGGCAAGGGAAGAAGCAGGAAAGAACTGGTCCATAAAGCAGATGGAAAGTAGAAAGAAAAAACTGTTGCAGAAAATCGAAGAACTGAACAATGAAGAAATCAAAGATGATGTGATGTACTTTGAAGAAACAGGCGTAGATGCCTTATTTGTAGATGAAGCGCACCTGTTCAAGAACTTGGAAATTTTTACGAAAATGAACAATGTTGCGGGTCTGGGTTCCAGCGGTTCCCAGAGGGCTATGGATATGCGTATGAAAATCCAGTATATCAACGAAAAAAATCAGGGAAGGGGCGTCATTATGGCAACGGGAACCCCTCTGTCAAACTCAATGGTGGAACTTTATGTGATGCAGTTATATCTGCAGGAAAGGCGGCTTCACGAAAAGGGGATTTACCATTTTGATGCATGGGCTTCTGTGTTTGGGGAAGTTACCAGCTCTTTGGAACTGGCACCGGAAGGTACTGGTTACCGGATGCGGACCAGGTTTAATAAGTTTATCAATCTGCCGGAACTGATACACCTGTTTAAAGAAGTAGCAGACATTATTCTGCCTGATATGCTAGATATTAAGCGGCCAGAATTAAAGGACGGAAAATATAAGGTTGTAGTATCGGAAGCCTCTGATTATGTCAAAGAACGTATGCAGGAAATGGTGGAAAGGGCAGAAGCAATCCATAGAGGTGTGGTAGATCCAAAGGACGACAATATGCTCCGGATTACCGGGGAAGCAAGGCTTTTGGGTACAGATCCCCGGCTTTTGGACAGTTATGCTCCGGTAGATTCGGATTCCAAACTGAATAAAGCAGTAGAAAACATTTACCAGGAATATGTACAGTCCCAGGAACAGAAAGGAACCCAGATTGTTTTTTCGGATATTGGGACACCCGGACCTGGGAAAGCGTTTACCGTCTATGATTATTTAAAACAGGAACTGATTACCAGAGGTGTTCCAGAGGAAGAAATCTGTTTTATCCATGATGCAAAAACAGATGAACAGAGGGACCGTATGTTTTCCGATGTCAGAGCCGGAAGGAAACGGATTATTATAGGAAGTACCGAAAAACTGGGGGTAGGAACCAATATCCAGACCAGAATGGTGGCGGCTCATCATATCGACTGCCCCTGGAAACCTTCTGATATTGAACAGCGGGAAGGGCGCATTATCCGCCAGGGGAATGAAAATGAGGAAGTCAATATTTACCGCTATGTAACAAAGGGTTCTTTTGATGCTTATTTATGGGGCATTGTAGAAACAAAACAGCGGTTTATCAGCCAGGTATTTACCAGCCGGGAACTGGCAAGGATCTGTGAGGATATAGATGAAACCGTATTAAATTTTGCAGAGATTAAAGCGGTAGCTTCTGAAAATCCCCTGATTATGGAAAAAATACAAGTAGATAATGAAGTGGCACGTCTGAGAATTCTAAAAGCTGCACATGAAGGGAAACGGTTTACCCTGCAAGATGCGGTCACTTTCCAGTATCCGAAAAGGATACAAAGCCTGAAGGGAGAACTGCAATTACTTCAAAAGGATTTGGAGCGCAGGAACCAGGCTATGGAAGTACAGCCGGGGTTTGCAATCACGCTGCAGGGAAAAGTTTATGAAAAACACAAAGAAGCAGGTGAAGTTCTGCGTGGGATTATAGAAGGGGTAACAGCTTTTACCAGGCACGAAGTCGGTATATATAAGGGGTTTCAGGTATCTGTCCAAAATGATATGCTGGGACCGATCTTGTTCCTTCAGGGAGAGAAGGAGTATAGTGTGGAGTTAAAAAGCAGTGACTCCGGTAACATGGTCCGTATAGAAAACCGCTTGAATGCCCTTGATAAAGCAGTGGAGGACGTTCAAAAAGAAATTAAGACCTGCGAAAATGAGATAAAAAATGCAAAGCAGGAATATGAAAAGCCCTTCCCGTATGAGGAGCTTTTAAAAGAGAATATTACCCGGCAGATGGAGATTGATGCAGAACTGGAAATCAAGGACCAGGAGGAGTGTGTGGAAGTGCAGGAGGAAACTAAAAATCTTCCATGCCAGACAGCAGTTCGGTAACGAAAAATAGAGTAGAAAAGGAGATCACAATATGGAATATAATATCAGAGTATATAAACCGGAATTGAAACAGGAAGAAGGAAAAATCAATAACCTGAAAGGATTTGCTACCATTACCTTTGATGAGGCCTTCTGTGTGAAAAGCCTTGCAATTAAAGAGTCCTCGAAAGGAAATCTGTATCTCGATATGCCCCGTTACAGAGATTATGAAACAGGGGAGTATGTTCCTTTTTTCCGGTTTACGGATAAGGAATTTCAAAAGGAAGTGTTGGATACCGTAAGGGAAGCCTATGAGAATATGACAGAAACGAAAACAGACTGTAAGGGCTGTTGGGGAGAGGAAGA
>NZ_JBWJVQ010000027.1:0-1319 GCF_056339875.1 Blautia sp. ZXY-1-C6 | reverse complement strand
GTAGCAAAACCAGCAGAGCCAGTCAACGGTAAGATGAACGGGCTGCGCCCGCCGTTGACAGCCCCGCCCGTCTTTGCTGTTCGGCAATCAAGAGGGCGACAGCTTAAAAGGCTGCCGCCCTCTGTCACTATTCAGAAAGGGGGTATTTTCCATGACCGAACACGAAAAATATCAAGAGCATATCCGGCACACTCACAATGCCTTTTGTATGATTGTTATTCGCCACGCTGCCATAGACGCAGCACAGAGTATACGAAGCCGCCGAGGCAAGGAAATCTCCCTTGACTACCTCATGGACGAAAAGCATTATCCGTTCAGTACAACAGATGAATACTTTGCAGAAGTGCCGACAAGCATGGAATATCCATTTACGGCTTGCGGTCAAACTGTCCTGTTGAAAAGTCCGCACCTTGCCGCAGCCCTGTCCTCTCTATCGGAAATGGAACAGGAAATCATTTATCTGTACTACTTTGAGCGTATGACCCATAAGGAAATCGGCAAGCGGTACGGACGGACACACAGCACCACTGGGAGGCACATACAGATAATTTTACAGAGATTGCAGGCAGAGTTGGAGGGCTTACACCATGAGCCAGCTACTTCCCTATGAAACAATAGTAAAGGCAAGCGAGGGTGACCCGGAAGCCGTTGCAGCCGTGCTATCCCACTATGCTGGATATATCCGAGCCTGTTCCAAAATGGACGGTCATATCAATGTGGAAATGCAGGAGCATATCATTCAAAAACTGATAGAAAGCCTGTTCAAATTCCGCTTTGACCGTGACAACTGAATAACCCACCGCCCATCACAGCGGCATACAAGCAGTAAGTCTGAAAAGATTTGCTGCTTTTTTTACGCCCTTTTTCAAAAAATCTTTCCGTTCCATTTGGCAAAAGTGCCTGTTCCGGTGTAGTAGGGATTAAGGGGAGATTTACGAAAAATGCAGCCGTGTCTTTGCCAAAAGAAACACCGCTACCGTTTTAGTGATGAACAGCGGGCAGACCGAAAAATTTCATTCGCTTTATTTATGAAAACAAGCCAAAACGCCCTTTTCAAATTGTAGTAATGGTTGGAGGGGCGAAGTGGCAATTTTTTAGAGCAAGATTCTACCGCAGTACCAAAATTCGCTTTTCGCTCATTTTGCCCCTGCGGGAATCTTGTTGGGGAGTGCCTTCCCCAAACCCTGCTTATGCGGCTTGCGCCGCTTAAAAATCCCTCAAAATATTTTTTCGGATTTTTCAAAAACAGTTCCGCTTCACACCCCGTTTTTCTCCTATTAGTGAGAGGACACCACACACAGAAAGGAGGTTTTACCATG
>NZ_JBWJVQ010000026.1:0-25127 GCF_056339875.1 Blautia sp. ZXY-1-C6 | reverse complement strand
CGAAAACGATATAACACGCCGCACCGCAGCCGGGTAATTAAGACACGCATGACCGAGGAAGAATACGCCGAGTTTGCGGAAAGGCTTTCTGCCTGCAACATGAGCCAAGCCGAGTTTATCCGGCAAGCCATAACCGGGGCAGCCATACGCCCCATCATAACCGTTTCCCCCGTCAATGACGAGCTGCTTGCCGCTGTCGGGAAGCTGACCGCCGAATACGGCAGGATCGGCGGCAACTTAAACCAGATAGCCCGGACGCTGAACGAGTGGCACAGCCCCTACCCGCAGCTTGCCGGGGAGGTACGGGCGGCGGTTTCCGACCTTGCTGCCCTAAAGTTTGAAGTCTTGCAGAAAGTGGGTGACGCTGTTGGCAACATTCAAACATATCAGCTCTAAAAATGCCGACTATGGCGCAGCGGAAGCCTATCTCACATTTGAGCATGACGAGTTTACCATGAAAGCCCACCCTTGATGAAAACGGGCGGCTGATACCGAGGAAGGATTACCGCATTTCTTCCCTTAACTGCGGGGGCGAGGATTTCGCCGTTGCCTGTATGCGAGCCAATCTCCGCTATGAGAAAAACCAAAAACGAGAAGATGTGAAAAGCCACCACTATATCATCAGCTTTGACCCACGGGACGGGACAGACAACGGCTTGACCGTAGACCGGGCGCAGGAACTGGGCGAGCAGTTCTGTAAAGAGCATTTTCCCGGACACCAAGCCCTTGTATGCACCCACCCGGACGGGCATAACCACAGCGGCAATATCCATGTGCATATCGTCATCAACTCCCTGCGGATTTATGAAGTCCCGCTTCTGCCCTACATGGACAGACCAGCCGACACACGGGAGGGCTGCAAGCACCGCTGTACCAACGCCGCTATGGAATATTTCAAGAGTGAAGTCATGGAAGATGTGCCACCGGGAGGGGCTTTACCAAATCGACCTCCTGAAGCGGCAGCAAGGAACGGATAACGGAACGGGAATACTGGGCGGCAAAGAAAGGGCAGCTTGCCCTTGATAAAGAGAACGCCGCCAGAGAAGCCGCAGGACAGCCGACCAAGCCCACCAAGTTTGAAACGGACAAGGCGAAGCTGCGCCGGACGATACGGCAGGCACTTTCCCAAGCTGCCAGTTTTGACGAGTTTTCTTCCCTTTTGCTGCAGGAGGGTGTGACCGTCAAGGAGAGCCGGGGGCGGCTTTCCTACCTCACGCCGGACAGGACGAAGCCTATCACAGCCCGGAAGCTGGGGGACGATTTTGACAAGGCTGCTGTCCTTGCCCTGCTTACACAGAACGCCCACAGAGCCGCCGAACAGACCAAAGCCATACCGGAATACCCTACCACACCCAAAAGGGACGCTTGCAGGAGGAAAAAGCCGCAAAAACCACCCCGGCAGACAACATCTTGCAGCGCATGGTTGACCGGGAAGCCAAGCGAGCCGAGGGCAAGGGCGTGGGTTATGACCGCTGGGCGGCAAAGCACAACCTAAAGCAGATGGCGGCTACCGTTACCGCCTACCAGCAGTACGGCTTTTCCTCCCCGGAGGAACTGGACGAAGCCTGTTCTGCCGCCTATGCCGCCATGCAGGAAAGCCTTGCAGTAGCTGAAGCAGGTGGAAAAGACGCTGAACGGGAAAAAGGAGCTGCAACGACAGGTGCTTGCCTATTCCAAGACCCGCCCTGTCCGGGACGGGCTGAAACAGCAGAAAAACGCAAAAGCAAAAGCAGCCTACCGTCAGAAGTACGAAAGCGACTTTATCATAGCAGACGCAGCCGCCCGCTATTTCAGGGAGAACGGCATTTCCAAGCTGCCGAGCTATAAAGCCCTGCAAGCAGAGATTGAAACCCTTATCCAAGAGAAAAACAGCGGCTACAACGATTACCGGGCAAAACGGGAGGAATACCGCCGCTTACAGACTGTCAAGGGCAATATCGACCAGATTTTACACCGGGAGCGCAAGCCTGTGAAAAGGCAGGAACAGGAACGATAAAAACCGCCCCAAAATGTACCCGAACCTATACAGAACAAGGGGGCTGCCCCGTACCCTATCCGCAAATACCAAAGGATTTTTTAACGGGCTTATAGGGCAGAAAAACCCCGAAAATGATACCGAGATGATACAGAATTACCGCCGATACCGCCACACCAGCGGAAACGGCAGAAAGGAGCGCACCCATGCCAAGAATGAGCAAGAAACGGCGGCTGGAATGGTCTTTTTTCCTGCGGCAAGTAAAAGTCGGGAATACCACCTGCGACCGTATCACATACAACGACCTCTGCCGGGGCTGTACCCATAGCTGCAAGCAGAGCTTCCGGGCGGTTATCATACTCTGCCCCCGCTACTACTCCAAACGCCGGAAAAAGGAGGACAGGGACAATGGCAGATAACCGCAAGTATTACTACCTCAAGCTGAAAGAGAACTTTTTTGACAGCGACTCCATTGTGCTGCTGGAAGATATGAAAGACGGGATTTTATATTCCAATATCCTCTTGAAGCTGTACTTAAAATCGCTGAAAAACGGCGGGAAGTTGCAGCTTGACGAGCATATCCCCTACACAGCGCAGATGATAGCGACACTGACCCGCCACCAGATAGGGACGGTTGAGAGGGCTTTGGAGATTTTCCGGCAGTTGGGGCTTGTGGAGCAGCTTGACAGTGGGGCTTTTTATATGACCGACATTGAGCTGATGATAGGACAGTCCTCTACCGAAGCCGAGAGGAAACGGGCTGCAAGGCTGGAAAACAAGGCACTTTTACCGCCCCGGACAAAAGGCGGACATTTGTCCGACATTCGTCCACCAGAGATAGAGTTAGAGAAAGAGATAGAGATAGAAAAAGAGAGAGAGGGAGAAACGGGACACCCCGCCCCCGCCGCTTATGGCAGATACAACAATGTGATACTGACCGATACAGAGCTTTCCGGGCTGAAAACAGAGCTGCCCGACAAGTGGGAGTATTATATTGACCAGCTTTCCTGCCATATCGCTTCCACCGGGAAGCAGTACCAGAGCCATGCAGCCACCATTTACAAGTGGGCGCAGGAGGACGCTGCCAAAGGCAAGGCTGCCCCGAAACAGGGCATACCCGATTATTCATGTAAGGAGGGCGAGAGCTTATGAAAAACGAGATTGAAGCTATGATTACGGACATTACAACCACTACCGTCGAAGCGGAGGACTACACAGGCGAGGACGGGCTTTTATACTGTGGCAAGTGCCATACGCCAAAAGAAGCCTACTTTTCAAAAGAAACCGCCCAATGGTTAGGGTATGACCGCCACCCAACAGACTGCGACTGTCAGCGAGCAGCCCGTGAAAAGCAGCAAGCCGCCGAAAGCCGACAGAAGCACCTTGAAAAAGTGGAGGACTTGAAACGCCGGGGCTTTACCGACCCTGCTATGCGGAACTGGACATTTGAGCATGACAACGGCAGAAACCCACAGACCGAAACCGCCCGCTTTTATGTGGAGAGCTGGGAAACCATGCAGGCTGAAAATATCGGCTACCTGTTCTGGGGCGGCGTGGGGACAGGAAAAAGCTACCTTGCCGCCTGTATCGCCAACGCCCTTATGGAGAAAGAGGTTGCCGTCTGTATGACAAACTTTGCAACGATACTGGGTGACCTTGCTGCCAGCTTTGAGGGCAGGAACGAATATATTTCCCGCCTTTGCAGCTACCCTCTGCTGATACTTGATGATTTCGGTATGGAGCGAGGGACAGAATACGGGCTGGAACAGGTTTACAGCGTGATTGACAGCCGTTACCGAGGCGGCAAGCCGCTGATCGCCACGACCAACCTCACGCTGGAGGAATTGCAGCACCCGCAGGACACGCCCCACGCCCGTATCTATGACAGGCTGACTTCCATGTGCGCCCCCGTCCGCTTCACGGGCAGCAATTTCCGAAAGGAAACCGCACAGGAAAAGCTGGAACGCTTAAAGCAACTGATGAAGCAGCGAAAGGAGAGCCTATGACAGAAACCAAACAGACAAGCACCACCAAAACAGACCGCCGCCCGGACTGTGTAACGGAAATCCGCATGGGCAACTCCGTCCTTACCGTTTCCGGCTTCTTCAAGCAGGGCGCAACCGACACCGCAGCCGACAAGATGATGAAAGTGCTGGAAGCGGAAGCTGCTACACAAAAAACAGCGATTTAACATGATACTGAAAAGCGGTCACGCTTTTGGCGTGACCGCTGGCAGAGAAATTATAGGTTGAAAAATGCTGAGAGTGCTTTCCCCAAATCTTCGGGAGCGTCTATGTTTACTTCATGTCCAGAATTTTTAATCACTAATAATTCGGCTTGCGGTAACTGCGATTGAAGCTGTAAAGAAGCCTGTTTATTTGCTGTATCTTTCTCCCCGCAGATAACCATTACAGGGCTATTGATACACTTCAATTCTTTTTGGAAATCCAAGTTTATCATGGATTTTGACAGATTGATAAAATCCGTTTTACCAAGTCCCATGCTTTCAAATGTTCTTTTAGGCATAAACCGAAAGAGCATATTTTGAAATTGCAAGAGTTTTTTCGGCATTGTATATTGTGTCGCAACCAACGCCAAAGAGTTTATTTTATCTGGATTTTCAATCCCATATTGCAATGCGAGAATACCGCCTAAAGATAGCCCACAGATATTGACCGGTTCTGAAAATTGCTTACAGTATTCGGAGAAAGCAAGATATAAAACTTGATAGCAGACCTCTTTATCTTCAAACCAATCAAAAAGGTTCGGGCATAAAATGTCCGCACTTTTCCCCATAGTGTTAATCGTATTTTTCCAGCTTGATGATGTTTGCCCTAATCCATGAAGTAATATAGTTTTCATTTTCTCTCCTGCAATGTCTGATGTGTATTTACGGTAAAGTATATCACAGAGTTATGAACTTTTCTATCTTTTTTGCAGCGAGAAGCCGTACAGTAAAAAATCGTCATTTTGACAGGCGGTAAAGAAGCAGAAACCGCTATACAGACAGCCGCCCCATGTGGTACAATCAAGGTACGGAATAGTGGGGCTGGCTGTCGGAAACGGAGGATTTTATGTTAAGACAGACCAACCAACAACCAATTACCGCCCTTTACCCAAGACTTTCCCATGAGGACGAGCTGCAAGGCGAGAGCAATTCCATTTCCAATCAGAAGCGTATCCTTGAAACCTATGCAAAGCAGAACGGCTTTTCCAATCTGCGCTGGTACACGGACGACGGTTATTCTGGTGCGAACTTTCAAAGACCCGGTTTCCAAGCCATGCTTGCGGACATTGAAGCCGGAAAAGTCGGGACAGTTATCGTAAAGGATATGTCGAGGTTAGGGCGAAATTACCTGCAAGTGGGAATGTACACGGAAATGATTTTCCCACAGAAAGGTGTCCGCTTTATCGCTATCAATGACGGAGTGGACAGCGCACAGGGCGACAATGACTTTGCCCCGCTGCGGAATATCTTTAACGAATGGCTGGTGAGAGATACGAGCAAGAAAATCAAAGCAGTAAAACGCTCAAAAGGCATGAGTGGCAAGCCCATCACAAGCAAGCCTGTGTATGGCTACCTCATGGACGAGGACGAAAATTTCATTATTGACGAGGAAGCTGCACCCGTAGTCAAGCAGATATACAACCTCTGCCTTGCCGGGAATGGTCCGACCAAGATAGCCCGTATGCTCACAGAGCAGCAGATCCCCACGCCGGGGACTCTTGAATACCGCAGGACGGGCAGCACCCGCCGCTACCACCCCGGCTATGAGTGCAAGTGGGCGACCAATACCGTAGTGCATATCCTTGAAAACCGGGAATACACAGGCTGTCTGGTAAATTTCAAGACAGAAAAACTTTCTTACAAAGTCAAGCACAGTGTAGAAAATCCCCCGGAAAAGCAAGTGATTTTCGAGAACCACCACGAGCCTATCATAGACACCCAAACATGGGAACGGGTGCAGGAGCTTCGCAAACAGCGCAAACGCCCCAACCGCTATGATGAAGTGGGTTTGTTCTCCGGCATACTGTTCTGTGCGGACTGCGGCAGCGTGATGTATCAGCAGCGATACCAGACGGACAAGCGCAAGCAGGACTGTTATATCTGCGGCAACTACAAGAAACGCACCCATGACTGTACGGCGCACTTTATCCGCACCGACCTCTTGACCGCTGGTGTACTCTCCAATCTGCGGAAAGTGACCAGCTATGCGGCAAAGCATGAAGCCCGGTTTATGAAACTCTTGATTGAGCAGAACGAGGACGGGGGCAAACGCAGGAACGCCGCCAAGAAAAAGGAACTGGAAGCCTCCGAGAAACGCATAGCCGAGTTATCCGCTATCTTCAAGCGGCTGTATGAGGACAGCGTGACCGGGCGCATATCAGACGAGCGTTTCACAGAGCTGTCGGCAGACTATGAAGCAGAGCAACGGGAGCTGAAAGAAAGAGCCGCTGCTATTCAAGCGGAGCTTTCCAAAGCACAGGAAGCCACCGTGAACGCAGAAAAGTTTATGAATGTTGTCCGGCGGCATACCAGCTTTGAAGAACTTACCCCTACTCTGCTGCGGGAGTTTGTAGAGAAAATCGTTGTGCATGAGTGCAGCTATGACGAGAACAAGACCCGCAGACAGGACATTGAGATTTATTATTCTTTTGTTGGCAAGGTGGACTTGCCCGAATAACCGCCCGACCTATCCGACACAATGCGCAAGTGCCGGATAGGAACGGCAAAATTTTTTACACTCCTATTACTTCTTTATCGCACATCAGTAAAGAGCCAGGGCATGAAGCAGTTCATGGCTAATTAAAGGGAACAAAAAGAAAGGAAAAGCCAATCCAGACGGTATCAGCGGCAGGCTACAAGAATAAATTGTGATTTCACAAGATTGGTGCTATAATAAGAGAAAAGTTCCTGCCGGGGCAGCCGCTCCGGTGGTATGGATAGAAAGGCAGGAAAACAATATGCACATCAGCTATAAACCACTCTGGCACACACTGTTAGAGCGTGATATGAGAAAAGAGGATTTAAGGCTTGCCGCTGGTATGACAACAAATATGATTGCCAACATGAGCAAAGAGGGAAAGCACATCAGCATGGATACATTAGCCCGTATCTGCGAAACGCTGAATTGTGAGATTACCGATGTGATTGAGTTAGTACCAGACGAGCCTGCTTCCACAGGAGGTAAGGAACATGAGCGAATTGAAACCAAGAATAAAAGAAAACGGAATTGATTATATCCTTGTTGGAGATTACTACATCCCGGACTTGAAGTTGCCGGAGGAACACCGCCCCATCGGAAAGTACGGACGGATGCACCGGGAATATTTAAGAGAAGTCTGCCCAGCCAGATTACACACATTGACCCTGACCGGGGAATTGTGGACATATCTTGCAGACCTGAACGAACAGGCACAGAAACGGTTAGACACCATCATGGAGCAGATGAAAGCTGCCGAGGGCGTGACCGAGGAATTGAAGCGTACCCGTCAAATGGAATGGGTGCAGCGTTGCAATAACATTCACAACCGGACAGAAGAAATTGTTTTACATGAGATGATTTATTCATAACGGTATGGTAGAATGATTATTACAAATTAGAAGTTGTAAAGGAGACTTTGTATGGGTAGAAAAGAAATAACAACAAAAGAAGATTTAATGAAAGTAATAGAATTATTCGAAAATACTGGAATTACATACTGGTTGGATGGCGGATGGGGTGTAGATATTTTAGCTGGTAAACAAACAAGAATTCATAGAGATATAGATATAAATTTTGATGCTCAACATACGGAAAAATTGTTAAATGTGCTTTTGAATCTGGGCTATAAAATTGATACAGACTGGAAACCGGTTAGAATAGAGTTATATAGTGATGAACTTGGTTACTTAGACATTCACCCGTTCGTTTTAAGTGAGGACGGAACTTCAAAACAAGCTGATTTAGAGGGTGGCTGGTATGAGTTTGAAAAAGATTACTTTGGTAGTGCTTTTTTTGAAGGAAAAACAATTCCTTGTATATCCTTAAAAGGCCAAAGAGTTTTCCATTCAGGTTATGAATTAAGAGATAAAGATAAGCATGATATTTCAATTCTTGAAAGTTTATCAAAATAACATTGCTGTAATTTCTAAGATAAATTCCACTTTATCGCTTTGAAATTTTAACTGAATAAGTATAGCACCAACCGCTGCTACATGGAAGCAAACACAACCATGCAACAGCGGTTTTTCTTTACCGTTTTTTCCTTTGACTGATAGGAGTTCCTGTTTTCTTTGATTTTTGTAGAATCCGAATGAGCCAGCGAAATTCTTCGTCTGACAGATTTTTATAGTTGATGCCGAGCTGCTTGCAGTAAAGGACAACCAGCTTTTCATCCCGACTGCCCTTGAAATTTTCAACCGCTTCCAAATTTTCTTTCAATTCATCGGCAACGGTGGTCTGGGGCGCACTCTCGCTGTCCTTTTTGTGGGCTTCCCGAATATCCCGGATAATGAGATTGAGGTCATCAAGAACCATGTGGCTGAAATATTCATCATCGCTGATATGGGCGGCTTGCAGCACTTTCAAATGCGGGTCGTCTTCGCCGGGGCGATACCGTTCAATGATTTCATGCCGGACAGTATCGACAAGGGCGTTGAGGTTTTGAATCTGCATGGTGGCAATCCCATCTACATAAATCTCAATGTCCGCAAGAAACTTGATAAAGTCCTTATGAGTGGCAAGCTCACAGAGCAGACGGTTGTTAATCCGACCGCCTTTCAGAAGTGCCACCATCTCATCATTCAAATGCAGCTCTGTTAGTGGCGTGTTGATCTGCTCCCGGTTCTCTGTCCGGCACAGCAGATAATCAACGGAAACCCCATAGAAGTCTGCCAGCGTGATAAGGTTGCCATGATTGATTTCCTTATAATCCTCTTTTTCATAACTGCCAAGAGCTGATTTGGAAATGCCCGTCAGCTCTGATAATTCTTCCAGATTTAAGCCTTTGTCCTTGCGGAGTTCCCAAAGGCGTTCCTGTATGCTTGTCGCTCCTTTCATGGGCGCACGCTCCTTTCCGGCGGTTTCATTACTGCCGCTTAACTGGATTATATCATACTTTCCGCAATCGTGGAAATTTCTGATTTTTACCCTTAATTCCTACTTTGTGGACATACGGCACAGGGCACAAAAATGTTCTATGATACAGGTAGTTCATCGATGGATTATTCCAATCGAATGACCAGCCTGTGTGGGATATGCTTCCCCGGCGATGTAGCGCCATGACTTTTGGCAGGGATATGGAGGAACCCTGACCGAAACGAGCGTACCAAAGGGAGCAATACGCCGCTGTGAGATTCAGGGGAGGAACGACACCGGGGAGAACTGGCGAACTGATACCGAAATGATACCGAAACACGACAATCTGATAGGGGGATAGTCTACCCTATTGCTGATACTTCTGGAGATTTTAGACGGCTCTATGACCGTAATTTTGCCGAAAATCGCCCCGAAACTATACACTAAAACGGGAGGAAACGCAATATGCCGAGAATGAGCAAAAAGAGGAAGCATGAGCTTTCTTTTTACCTCAATGACCGGGGGCGTGTCACTTACAACGAATTATGCCGGAAATGCAAGCATGGGTGCAAGCAGAGCTTCCGGGCGGTTGTGGTTGACTGCCCCCGTTATTTATCCAAAAGAGCAAAGAAAAAGGAGGAACACACCGAATGAATTTTGAATTTATGACGATAGGCACACCGTTGCCGCCCTGTATGCCCTTTCCCAGAGCGTTGACAGGATTTCCAGTCAGCAGCACCGCAAAGGTCATGTACTGCCGGATGTTGGACGCTATGCTATCCAACGGACAGGAGGACGAGAACGGAATCCTGTTTATCTGCTTCCCTGTCACAGCCATTGCCGCAGTCCTGTCCCGCAGCCCCATGACGGTCAAGCGTTCTCTGAATGAACTGGAAACCGCCGGACTGATCATGCGAGTGCGTCAGGGCGTTGGAGAACCAAACAGGATTTATGTGCTGATACCGGGAAAGGAGGACGCTGCCCTTGCCTGATACCTCAAAGCTGGAAAAGCTCAACCGAGAGTTGGAAAAGAGTGAAAAGAAACTGCGGAAAGCCATCAATGATGAAAAGGCATTGCAGCACCAGCTAAAGCAGCTTACCCGAAAAGAACGGACACACCGGCTCTGTACTCGTGGCGGTATGCTGGAAAGTTTTCTGCAAGAGCCGGAACGCCTGACAGATGATGATGTCATGCTGTTGTTGACACTCATTTTTCACAGGCAGGACACGCAGGAACTATTGAAGAAACTGCTGGAACGTGAGAAGCCGGAAACCCCTTAGTTTACTAAGGGCGCAATTATACACCACCCAGAGGTTGGTGCATTGCGTTCTCCGAAGGCTCCTCGCCGGGGGGCTGTGATTTTCCGCAGTCATGGTCTGCTCCAAATCAAACAGGGGACGCTACGCTTCCCCTGCGCTGGCTGCCGCCAGCTACCCTTTTGTGGACTTGCCATCTGGGGAGACCTTGCGCTGCAAGCTGTTCCCAGCCGACAAGTTTCATAAAATATGCTATCTTTTCGATAGGCAATAAAGTATAATAAAGTCAGCAATAAATCGGAATTTTACGGTCAGTAAGGAATGCGTAAAGTTATATGATTGTATTATAAGCGATTTGTTAAATTTTTATAACCACTTGTATTTGCCTGCGATTTATGGTATAATATTTTGAAATTTAGAAAGAGGTGGGAAGATGATTAACTTTTCTTGCAAATAAAATCAAAATATGCGGTAGTGCTATACTTTGGCATTATTGTGTCTATTGCAAGAAAGTTATATGTCTATCTTACTCAATATAGTGCTGTTGCCACTTTTGCTTAGTGGTGTTATTTTATGCTATGACGAGCTGCAAGGATAAACTTTCTTGTGGCTCTTATTTTGTTTTGGAGGTGCTTTATGAATAGTGCAGAACAGATAGTTACACATGATTCACTCCGTATAGTGTCGGTTCCTTTTGGTGAAATCTATACGTAGTAAACATTCACCGAACCGACTTTGTATCGTATGACATGCAAAGGAGGATAATATTTATGTCAATGATTAAAATTGAAAACCTTACGTTTTCATATCCGACAAGTTATGATAATGTTTTTGAAAATGTCAGTTTCCAGGTTGATACCGATTGGAAGCTTGGTTTTGTGGGCAGAAACGGACGAGGTAAAACAACCTTTCTGAATCTTCTGCTTGGGAAATATGAGTATAGTGGAAAAATCCTATCATCCGTACAGTTTGATTATTTTCCTTATCCCGTTTCAGATAAGAATCGTATTACAGAGGATATATTGCAGGAGATTTGCCCACTTGCGGAAGAATGGGAACTTATGCGAGAACTTTCTTATCTTGATGTTGATGTCGATGTGCTTTGGCGACCTTTTGAAACACTTTCCAACGGAGAGCAGACAAAGGTTTTGATTGCCGCTCTTTTTCTTAATGAAGGGCATTTCCTACTGATTGATGAACCTACCAACCATTTGGATGCCAAAGCGAGAAAAAGTGTGGCGGCATATCTGAAAAAGAAAAAGGGATTCATCTTAGTTTCTCACGATCGTCGCTTTCTTGACGATTGTGTTGACTATATTCTATCGATTAACCGAGCGAATATCGAAGTGCAAAGAGGAAACTTTTCATCATGGATGTCAAATTTTGAGCGACAGCAAGAATTTGAACTGGCTCAGAACGAACGTTTGCAAAAGGACATCAGACGATTACAGCAGTCGGCAAAACGCGCTGCAGTATGGTCTGAACGTGTAGAAGCTTCCAAAATTGGGGCAGCAGATAAAGGTTATGTCGGTCATAAAGCCGCCAAAATGATGAAGCGTTCAAAATCTATAGAAGCGAGACAACAACAGACAATCGAACAAAAATCAGCATTGCTGAAAAATATGGAAACCGCAGAAGCCCTCAAGATACAACCGCTTAATTACCATACAGATTTGCTTGCATCATTATCGAATGTAGTAGTTTATTATGATGGCATTTCAGTTTGTGAACCCGTTTCGTTTGAAATAAGACAGGGAGAACGCATTGTGCTTGATGGAAAGAACGGCAGTGGCAAAAGTAGCCTGTTAAAGTTGGTAGTCGGGCAGTCCATAGATTATACGGGTACAGTAACACTTGGCTCTGGGCTTGTAATTTCTTATGTGCCACAGGATACATCGTATTTATGTGGAACCCTTTCCGAGTTTGCAGAAGAAAACAACCTTGATGAAAGTTTGTTCAAGGCAATTCTTAGGAAAATGGACTTTGAGCGTGTACAGTTTGAAAAGGATATTAAAGACTTTTCTGGCGGGCAAAAGAAGAAAGTCCTAATTGCGAAAAGCCTTTGTGAAAAGGCACACTTGTATGTATGGGATGAACCGCTCAACTTTATTGATGTGTACTCACGTATGCAGATTGAACAACTCATAACGGAGTTTGCCCCGACCATGCTCCTGGTAGAACATGACAGTGTTTTTCGAGATACTGTGGCAAGTAAAATTGTGAATATCTAAATTGGTTCTTCCGCAATTTTACGTTTTTCGCTTTAATAAAAATGGAGAATGCTGATTTACACTGGCATTCCAGTATTGAAAAATTACAAAATACGGATAATTGCGTAAGAACCTCTAAATTAAAATAATTGTATGGGTTAATTCCAGCTTTACAGAGACTCAAATTCCAGTTTGTAGAATTAAGAAAATCGTAATTTGTGGAGGTAAAATATAGATGAATCAAGGTAGAATTATTGTAATCACAGGTGCGCCGGGGACAGGAAAAACTACAACGGCATCTGCTGTTGCAAAAGAATCAGATTTGGAAAAGTCTGTGCATATGCACACAGATGACTTTTATCATTATTTGAGTAAAGGGGCAATACCACCGCATTTGCCGGAATCAAATGAGCAAAATTTGATTGTCATTGAAGCGTTTTTAGAAGCTGCGAAGCGATATGCTCGTGGTGGATATGATGTAATTGTTGACGGTATTATCGGACCGTGGTTTTTAAAGCCGTGGCAAAGTCTTGTTCGGGAACATTATGAGGTGCATTATATTATTTTAAGGGCAAGTAAGGAAGAAACCTTGAAGCGAGCTGTTGAACGCTCAAAGTTAGACCGAAAGACAAATATCGAATTGGTAGAAACCATGTGGGAGCAATTTTGCAATCTGGGAATATATGAATCGAATGTTATAGATACGACCACTTATTCCATTCAAGAAACTGTTTCCGCAGTACAAGAAAAAATCGCAAGTAGGGCAGCGTTGTTGTCTTAGATTGTTTTGGTGCAATTCCAGTTTGTTAGCTTTACATCGGGTCAACTTGTCCCGAACTTTTACAACTAAATACCCGCCGCTCACACAGTGGCACACCGAGCAGGAAATCTGAAAAAGGTCTCCTGCTTTTTTTCTGCCCAAAATGAGGTGGTAAAACGCCACCCCATCCACCAATTAGCGAAAGGAGGGACACGAAATGCCTTGTCCACACAACGAAATCACGATTGTTCAGCGCAGCCAGCGGCAGTCTGCGGTTGCCGCCGCTGCTTACCAAAGCGGCGAAAAGCTGTTCTGTGAATACGACCAGCAAGTAAAGCACTACCCGGAAAAGCGTGGTATCGTCCACAATGAAATCCTGCTCCCGGCAAATGCTCCACAGGAATATGCAGACCGCAATACTTTATGGAATGCCGCCGAAGCGGTGGAAAAGCAATGGAACTCCCAGCTTGCAAGGCGGTGGGTGCTTACCATTCCCAGAGAGATACCGCCCGACCAGTACGCTGTCCTTGTACGGGAGTTTTGTGAACAGCAGTTTGTTTCCAAAGGCATGATTGCTGATTTTGCCATCCATGACCCCCATCCGCCGGGACACAATCCCCACGCCCATGTCCTGCTGACCATGCGGGCAATGGATGAACATGGAAAATGGCTTCCCAAGAGCCGCAAGGTTTATGACCTTGACGAGAATGGGGAACGGATAAAGCTGCCGTCCGGCAGGTGGAAAAGCCACAAGGAGGATACGGTGGACTGGAACGACCAGAAGTATTGTGAAATCTGGCGGCATGAATGGGAGGTTATCCAGAACCGCTATCTGGACGCCAATGACCGCCCGGAGCGTGTGGACTTGCGTTCCTATGCCAGACAGGGGCTTGATATAGTCCCCACTGTCCATGAGGGGACTGCTGTCCGGCAGATGGAAAAGCGAGGTATCCAGACGAATATCGGCAACCTGAACCGGGAAATCAGAGCCGCCAACCGCCTGATGAAGTCCATCCGGCAGCTTATCCAAAACCTCAAAGGCTGGATTACCGAGCTGGGAGAAAAACGGAAGGAGCTGCTTGCACAAAAGGCGGCGGAGGAAGCGACACTTCTTCCCAATCTGCTGATGAAGTATATGGAGATACGAAAGGAAGAACGGAAGGACTGGACAAGGGCTGGACAGAACCGGGGAACTTCACAGGACTTAAAGGCAGTCAGCGAAGCCCTGTCCTATCTCCGGCAAAAGGGGCTTTCCACTGTGGAGGACTTAGAAGCGTTTCTGGAATCTTCCGGGAAATCAGCCGCAGATTACCGCAATCAGATGAAGCCAAAGGAAGCCCGGAGCAAAGTGATTGACGGGATTCTTGCCAGCCGGACAGACTGCAAGGAATGTAAGGCTGTCTATGAGAAGTACCAGAAGATATTTTTTAAGAAAATAAAGGGGAAATTCAAACAGGAACACCCGGAGGTTGCCCGGTATGAGAAAGCCGCTGACTACCTTGCCAAGCACCCGGACGATAAGGATAAAACGAAAAATGAGTTGCAACAGGAGCAGGAAACGCTTCTCAGCGAAATCGCAGAGCTGAAAGTACCACTGACCGAGGTACAGGAGGATTTGAAGAAGCTGCGGGACATCCGCTACTGGGTACGGAAAGCCACACCCGGCACAGAGGAAAGCAAAGAGCCGCCCAAGAAGCAGCCCATCAAAGAAGTCTTGCAGGATAAGACTGACGAGAAAAAAGCACAAAGAACCGCCCCGGCACAGGAGAAACACAGACAACAGGATATGGAACTTTAACAGGCACTTGCCATTTTCAATTAGAGAATGTCAGGTGCTTTTCTTATTTTCAAGGAGGGATAGATTTGAATGTATTCGAAGCTGTGAAGCAGTCCGTCACAACAAGACAGGCTGCGGAGTATTATGGAATCCATGTAGGTCGGAACGGGATGGCTTGCTGCCCGTTCCATAACGATAAAACCCCAAGCATGAAGCTGGATCGGCGTTACCATTGCTTCGGCTGCGGTGCGGATGGGGATGTGATTGATTTTGCCGCCGCCCTGTATGGGCTGGGAAAGAAAGAAGCCGCCGTACAGCTGGCACAGGACTTCGGGCTTTCCTATGAGGACTGGAAACCGCCGGGAAAGGTAAAAAAGCCCAAGACCCGGCAGAAATCCCCGGAGGAACAGTTTCAGGAAGCAAAGAATCGCTGCTTCCGTATTCTTGCCGATTATCTCCATCTGCTGATGGCATGGAGAACGGACTACGCCCCGCACTCCCCGGAGGAAGCCTTTCATCCCCGGTTTGTGGAAGCCTTACAGAAGCAAGCCCAAGTGGAATATCTGCTGGATGTGCTGCTGTTCGGGGAAACAGAGGAAAAAGCGGATTTGATTACGGACTACGGAAAGGATGTGATACAGCTTGAACAGCGAATGGCAGAACTTGCAGCCGCAGACGCAGCAAGAACTAAAAAACACTATGAACGCCATGCAGCCGCCCCAGAGCGTTGAGGAAATCAAGGCGGGGCTGGAAACCACCGAGAAAGGCGGTGTCCGTCAGAGCATACGGAACTGCCTGACCGTATTCCAACGTGACCCTCTGCTTTCAGGGGCTATCGCATACAACATCCTGACTGACCGCAAGGACATCATAAAGCCCATCGGTTTTCACAGAGAAAGCACCGCCCTGAACGATACGGACATGAAGTATCTGCTTCTTTATCTGGAAGAAACCTACGGGCTTACCAATGAGAAAAAGATTGATAACGCCATCGGGATTGTGGCGAATGAAAACAAGTACCATCCCATCCGGGACTATCTCAATACCCTTGTGTGGGACGGGACAGAGCGAATCCGCTTCTGCCTGCGGCACTTTCTGGGGGCTGACGCAGACGATTACACCTATGAAGCGTTGAAGCTGTTCCTGCTGGGTGCAATCTCACGAGCCTTTCAGCCGGGGTGCAAGTTTGAAATCATGCTCTGTCTGGTAGGCGGTCAGGGGGCTGGAAAGTCCACCTTCTTCCGGCTGCTGGCAGTCCGGGACGAGTGGTTCTCCGATGATTTGCGGAAGCTGGACGATGACAATGTGTACCGCAAGCTGCAAGGTCACTGGATTATTGAAATGTCGGAAATGATGGCAACCGCCAACGCCAAGAGCATTGAGGAAATCAAGTCATTTTTAAGCCGGCAGAAAGAGGTCTACAAGATACCTTATGAAACCCACCCGGCAGACCGCCCCCGTCAGTGCGTGTTTGGCGGCACTTCCAATGCCCTTGACTTCCTGCCCCTTGACCGTTCCGGCAACCGCCGCTTTATCCCGGTCATGGTGTACCCGGAGCAGGCGGAAGTTCACATTTTGGAGGATGAAGCCGCTTCCAGAGCCTATATCGGGCAGATGTGGGCGGAAGCGATGGAGATTTATAAAAGCGGCAGGTTCAAGCTGGCTTTCAGCCCCGCCATGCAGCGGTATCTCAAAGAACACCAGCGGGATTTTATGCCGGAGGACACCAAAGCCGGGATGATACAGGCGTATCTTGATAAATACACCGGGAGCATGGTCTGCTCCAAGCAGCTCTATAAGGAAGCCTTGAACCATGCTTTTGACGAGCCGAAGCAATGGGAAATCCGGGAAATCAACGAGATTATGAACCAGTGCATTTCCAGCTGGCGGTACTTCCCAAACCCAAGAATGTTTTCCGAATATGGCAGACAAAAGGGCTGGGAGCGTGAAAACCCGGCAACGGACTCCGGCAACCCGTCTGAAAAAACGATGGACGGTTTTGTGGAGGTCACAGAACAGATGGAGCTTCCATTCTGAAAAGGACAGCCCGTTGCACCCCCTGTTGTTATCCCGTTGCCGAGCCGGTTGCCGGGAAAAACCCCTTATTTCCGGGCTTTTCTCCCTTATAACAACCAAAACAACAAAAAAATAAAAGAAAAGTATAAATAGTAACCATCGCCAGATTGAGATTGTTTGCAAGGTCTTTTGAAGTCCGTTGCCGGACTTCGTTGCCGACACCCTCTGTCTGGCTATTTTCATGTATGGAGGATAACTGCCTATGGCAAAAAACAAAACAGAGATTCATGTGACCACTGTATTTGACGGGGAGCTTGACGCCACTGATGTGTTCGTCAGCCTGATTTCCCAGAAATACGGAAAGACAAATGCAAAAGAATATCTTGCTAAAAAGAAAGATATAGGCTATAATGAAGATGAGGTTCAAAAGAGCCAGATACCGTCTGGATTGTGTGGGTAAATGGCTATGATGAACGAAATGGAATACAGAACAATCGGTTCGGCACTTGCCGGGGGTTATCGTGCGGCGGTCTATTGCAGGCTGTCAAAGGACGATGACCTGCAAGGCGAAAGTGCCAGTATCGCAAACCAGCGTGATATGCTGGAAAAATACTGCGAAAAGCAGGGATGGGAGGTTGTGGCAGTCTATCAGGACGATGGCTTCACAGGTCTTAACATGGAGCGTCCTGACCTACAGAGAATGTTGAGAGCCATTGAGCGCAGGCAGATCAACCTTGTCATCACGAAAGACCTCAGCCGACTGGGGCGTAATTATCTGCAAACCGGGCATTTGATTGAGGACTTTTTCCCAAGAAACGGTGTCCGCTATATCGCCATGAATGACGGCATCGACACCCTGCGGGATAACAACGACATTGCCCCGTTCAAGAATATCCTGAACGAGATGTACAGCAAGGATATTTCCAAGAAAGTCCATTCCTCTTATCTTCTGAAAGCGCAGAAAGGACAGTTTACCGGGTGTCTTGCCCCGTTTGGGTATCGGAAAGACCCGGAGGACAAAAACCATCTGCTCATTGACGAGGAAACCGCCCCGATTGTGCGGCTGATTTTCGGATATGCCCTGAACGGTCATGGTCCGAACTATATCCGCAGACGGCTGGAGAAAGAAAAAATCCCCTGCCCTACATGGTGGAACCGGGAACGGGGGCTTCGCAATACCCGCACCAAATGGGAAAAGAAAGACCCAGAAAACGGGCGGTATATGTGGGACTTCTCCGTTATCAAAGACCTTTTGATGAATCCCGTCTACACCGGGGCGATTGCTTCCCAGAAAAAGGACTACCGCTTCAAAATCGGCACGATTGGGGAAAAGAAGCCGGAGGACTGGATTGTGGTGGAGGGACAGCATGAACCGCTGATTGACAGCATGAGCTTTGACATTGTGCAGAACAAGCTGAAATCCCGCCAGCGTCCGGGGCAGACCAATGAAATCAGCCTGTTTGCCGGACTGTTAAAATGCGGCGAGTGTGGGAAGTCGCTGACGGTACGCTACACAAACGCTAAACATCCCCAGCGGATTTACTCCTGCAAGACCTACAATGCCTTTGGAAAGAACCACTGCACCCAGCACCGGATTGATTATGACACCCTTTACAGCCATGTGCTGCGGAAAATCCGGGAATGTGCCAGAGCTGCCCTGATGGACGGGGAAGCGGTTGCCGACCGCCTGACCAATACCTGTGAAGCCGAGCAGCGGGAACAGCGGGAAGCAATGGAACGCTCCCTTACAAGGGACGAGGAACGGATTGAGGTTCTGGACAAAATGGTCATGCGGCTTTATGAGGATATGATTGCAGGGCGTATCAGTGAGCAGAATTTCAACACCATGCTGGAAAAGACACAGACCGAGCAGACGGAGCTTAAAACAAAAGTGTCCGAGGGCAGAAAGCGGCTGTCCGATGAAGTCCAGCTTGCCAATGATGCAAAACAATGGGTGGAAGCCATTCAGGAATACGCCAACATCACAGAGCTGGACGCAGCCACCCTCAACCGCTTAATCAAAGAAATCGTTGTGCATGAGCGCATTGACGAAGATAAAACAAGACACATTTCTATCGAAATTCATTTTAATCTCAAACCCATCCCGGAGGTGGAACAGGTCACTGCCTGACCTGTCCCGCCGGGACGGTTCTCTTAACAACACCATATAGATTTTTTGTACGCCGCCGCCCGCCATCGAGCAGAGTTTTTACACCTAATTGGGGATGAAACAGCTTATGGCGGGCGGCGGCGTTGCCCTTATCGGCATGACCCTTGTACCGCTGCTTTCCGGCTTGTTCGGTTAAGAAGCGCGGGTAAAGGCTTATGCAGAGCATACTTGACGCGATTAACGAATGGATAAAGGAAATCCTCATAGGAGCCATAAACGGTAATCTGTCAACTATGTTCGGGGACGTAAACGAAAAAGTCGGCACTATCGCCGCAGAGGTAGGGCAGACCCCGCAAGGGTGGAACGCAAATATATTCTCCATGATACAGACCCTTAGTGAAAATGTAATCGTACCCATTGCGGGGCTTGTCATTACCTACGTCCTATGCTATGAGCTTATCAGCATGGTAACGGAAAAGAACAATATGCACGACGTTGACACTTCCATGTTCTTCAAGTGGGTGTTCAAGGCGTTTGTGGCAGTCTACCTTGTGACGCACACCTTTGACATTACTATGGCGGTGTTCGATATGGCGCAGCACGTTGTTTCCGGCGCGGCGGGGGTAATCGGCGGCAGCACAGAGATTGATGTTGCCGCCGCCCTTGCTTCCATGCAGAGCGGGCTTGACGCTATGGAAATCCCCGAACTGCTCTTACTTGTCATGGAAACAAGCCTTGTGAGCTTGTGCATGAAAATCATGTCCGTACTGATAACCGTTATCCTCTACGGGCGCATGATAGAAATTTACCTTTACTGTTCGGTATCGCCTATCCCGTTTGCAACTATGACGAACCGGGAATGGGGGCAGATAGGAAACAACTACCTAAAATCCCTGTTCGCTATCGGTTTTCAAGGCTTCCTCATTATGATATGCGTCGGCATTTACGCGGTTCTGGTAAACAACATGATAATAGCGGACAATCTGCACAGCGCGATATTCTCCCTTGCAGCCTATACCGTTATCCTCTGTTTCTCCCTGTTCAAATCCGGCGCACTGGCGAAGTCGATATTCTCCGCGCATTAGCGGCGTGTCAAGGGCAGGGTGGAGATTTTCAGAGCGAAGCGGCGAAAATACGACCCGACCTTGACGCGGATAACCCCCATATAATACGGGCGGGCAAAGGGCATAGATTGACCTTTGCCTTGATTACCCTTATGGAAAATTACAGCAACACCAAACCCAGAGAAAGGAGGTTTTCACTTGGCGTATGTACCCGTACCCAAAGACTTATCCAAAGTCAAGACAAAAGTAGCTTTCAACCTTACCAAACGGCAGATTGTATGTTTTGCGGCGGCTCTCCTGTTCGGCTTGCCGCTTTTCTTTCTGCTCAAAGACAGCACAGGCACAAGCCTTGCGTCTATGGCTATGATTGCCGTCATGCTGCCCTGTTTCCTCTTTGCCATGTATGAGAAGCATGGACAGCCCCTTGAAGTGGTGGTGAAGAACATCATACGGACAAAATTCATAGCCCCCAAAGAACGACCATACAGGACAGACAACTTTTATTCCGTCTTAGAACGGCAGAGAAAACTTGAAAAGGAGGTATCAGCGATTGCAAAAGGAAACACGAAGAAACAGCGCGGCGGGAAGCACAAAGCCTAACCCGCCCCGCAAGCTCACCCGCGCCGAGAAAAAGCAGATTGCGGAAATCATCAGACAGGCAAAGGGCGACGGGAAAGCCCACACCGCGCAGCAGACAATCCCCTATATCCAGATGTACCCGGACGGTATCTGCAAGGTTACGGGACGGAAATACTCAAAGACCGTCGCCTTTGAAGATATTAACTATCAGCTTGCACAGGCAGACGACAAGACCGCCATTTTTGAGAACTGGTGCGACTTCCTCAACTACTTTGACGCTTCCGTTTCGGTGCAGCTTTCTTTCATCAATCAAGGGACGCAGCGCGGCGAAGCGGAAAAGGCGGTCAATATCCCGGCACAGGAGGACGCTTTCAATTCTATCCGCACAGAATACCGGGATATGCTGAAAAACCAGCTTGCAAAGGGCAACAACGGGCTTGTCAAAGCAAAATATATCACCTTTGCCATTGAAGCCGACAGTCTGGGCGCGGCGAAATCCCGCCTTGCCCGTATCGAAACGGACGTACTCAACAACTTTAAGCTCTTGGGCGTGTCTGCCCGCCCCATGACAGGCTATGAACGCCTTAAAATGCTGCATGGCATTTTCCACCCGGAGGGCGGGCAGTTTGCCTTTGATTTTTCATGGCTTGCCCCGTCCGGGCTTTCCACAAAGGACTTTATCGCCCCGTCCTCTTTCCGTTTTGGCGAGGGGCGTTATTTCCGCATGGGGCGCAAAATCGGCGCGGTTTCATTCCTTGAAATCCTTGCGCCGGAATTAAACGACCGTATCTTATCTGACATTCTGGACTTGGAAACGGGCGTTATCGTCAATCTGCATATCCACAGTATCGACCAGACCGAAGCCATAAAGACAATCAAGCGCAAGATTACCGACCTTGACAAAATGAAAATCGAGGAACAGAAGAAAGCGGTACGCAGCGGCTATGACATGGATATTATACCGTCCGACCTTGCCACTTTCGGCAGCGAAGCGAAGAATCTCTTACAGGACTTGCAGAGCCGGAATGAAAGAATGTTCCTCTTGACGTTCCTTGTGGTGAACATGGCGGACACGAAGCGGAAACTGGAAAATGACGTATTCGCGGCGGCGGGCATTGCACAGAAGAACAACTGCGCCTTAACCCGCCTTGACTACCAACAGGAAGCGGGGCTTATGTCCTCTGTACCGCTTGGGGAGAACCTTATCCCCATTCAAAGAGGGCTTACCACGTCAAGCACCGCTATCTTTATCCCCTTTATCACACAGGAGCTTTTCCAGACGGGCGCGGCTTTGTACTACGGCTTAAACGCCCTTAGTAACAATATGATACTCTGCGACCGCAAGCAGCTAAAGAACCCCAACGGCTTAATCTTGGGTACGCCGGGAAGCGGGAAATCCTTTGCCGCCAAACGGGAAATGACAAACGCTTTCCTCATTACCGACGACGACATAATTATCTGCGACCCGGAAGCAGAGTATTTTTCCCTTGTGCAGCGGCTTGACGGGCAAGTGATACGCTTATCCCCTACGGGCAAGGGCATTGACGGGAAGCCCCAGTATGTGAACCCTATGGATATTAACCTCAATTACAGCGAGGACGACAGCCCCCTTGCGCTGAAATCCGACTTTATCCTCTCCCTCTGCGAGCTTGTCATAGGCGGCAAGGAGGGCTTGCAGCCCGTCGATAAGACCGTCATTGACCGCGCCGTTAGGAACGTGTACCGCCCTTTCCTTGCAGACCCCGACCCGGAGAAAATGCCTATCTTGGGCGACCTCTACAACGAGCTTTTGAAGCAGCCGGAGCCGGAAGCGGCGCGTATTGCGGCGGCGTTGGAGCTGTATGTTTCCGGGAGCCTTAACGTATTCAACCACCGTACCAACGTGGAGCTGAACAACCGCCTTGTCTGCTTTGACATCAAGCAGCTTGGGAAGCAGCTCAAAAAGTTAGGTATGCTCATTGTGCAGGACCAGGTATGGAACCGCGTCACCGTCAACCGGGCAGAAAGGAAATCCACCCGGTATTTTATGGACGAATTTCATCTTCTCTTGAAAGAGGAACAGACCGCCGCCTATTCCGTTGAAATCTGGAAGCGTTTCAGAAAATGGGGCGGCATACCCACAGCCATTACGCAGAATGTCAAGGATTTGCTTGCTTCCCGCGAAGTGGAGAATATCTTTGAAAACTCTGATTTTGTCCTCATGCTCAATCAGGCGGCGGGCGACCGGGCTATCCTTGCGAAGCAGCTCAACATCTCCCCGCAGCAGATGAAATATGTCACCCACACCGAAGCGGGCGAGGGGCTTATCTTCTACGGGAACGTGGTGCTGCCCTTTGTAGACCGCTTCCCGAAAGACACCGAGCTTTACCGGGTAATGACGACGAAGCCGGAGGAAGTGGGCGAAGCATGAACGGGCTGAAAACTGACACCATCATCAACCGGGACGCGCTCTATGCCTTGCGGGAGCTTCCAGAGGAAAGCGTACACTGTTGCGTCACAAGCCCGCCCTACTATGCGCTTAGGGATTATGGGCTTGATATGCAGATTGGGCGGGAGGACACGCCGGAGCAGTACATTGACAGGCTGACCGAGGTTTTCCGCGAGCTGCGCCGGGTACTGCGTTCTGACGGTACGCTCTGGCTGAATATCGCGGACACCTACTGCGGCACAGGGAACAAGGGCTACCATGCAGACCCGAAGAACCCGAAAGGCAGAAACGGACAGCAGATTGCAAAAAACAACCGCGTTTCCGGCTGCAAACAAAAGGACTTAATCGGTATCCCTTGGCTTTTAGCTTTTGCCCTACGCGCTGACGGGTGGTATTTACGGAGCGACATTATCTGGCAGAAAGAAAACCCCATGCCGGAGAGCGTGAAAGACCGCCCTACCCGCTGCTATGAACATATCTTTCTGCTTACGAAGTCAAAGAAATATTTCTATGACGCAGCCGCCATAGCCGAGCCGTTAGCCCCCACAACGGCGGCGCGGTACCGCACCGGGCGCAGCGCGGGACAGAAATATGCGGACGAAGTACCCGGACAGGGGAAAGTACAGGGGCTTAACCGGGCGAGAAGCGGCAGCTACTACGACGAAGCCCTCATGCCGACCATGCGGAACAGGCGGGACGTGTGGCTTATCAATACCGTACCCTACAAGGGCGGGCATTTCGCCGCGTTCCCGCCAAAACTTGCCGAAACCTGTATCAAGGCGGGCTGTCCGAAAGGCGGCGTTGTGCTTGACCCCTTTTTCGGCAGCGGCACGACGGGAGCAGCCGCAAGGCAGCTTGACAGGCATTATATAGGCATTGAGATAAACGCCGAGTATTGCGCCCTTGCAAGGGCGCGGATTGGAGGGACAGAAAAATAAAACAGTATCGAGCGCGTGAGAAAGTCACGCAGAAAATGACCCGCGAGGGGGCTGTCGAGGTAAACGCCGCCACCGGGAAAAAGAAACGTATCAGCAAGCGGATAAGGGACGCGGACTTTGCAAAGACCGAAGCACCGCAGCCGCCGGAACAGGCAGCGCAGACCATACCGGGCGGCGCAGCTCCCGCGCCCACAGCCGCCGCGCCGCCGCTTCCCCATGCGCCGGGGGCAGAACGGGAACAGGACACCGCCGCAGCCGAGCGCGTCTTGGAGCGTATCGACGGGGCGCGTACCAGAAAGGCGAGCAAAAAGGCGGCGAGGAAAGCACAGGCAGAAGCCACAGCAAAAGAAAAATCTTCCCGCTTGCAGTTTACCGACGAGGAACGGGCAACGCCGGAGCTTGAAAGGTATATCCGAAAATCGGACAAAGCAGCCGACCGTCTGGACGCGGCAAAGGCGGCTATCCCCAAAGAAAAGAAACTTGTACGGGAGCGCACCTTTGATGAAGCCACCGGGAAAGGCAAGACCCGCCTACATTTTGAGGAACAGGAAAAGCCCATAGGAAGGAATAAGCCCCACAATAACCCGCTATCCCGCCCCGCACAGGAAGCGGGTATTTTCGTCCACAACAAGATACATTCCGTTGAAAAGGACAATTCCGGCGTTGAGGGGGCGCACAAATCCGAAGAACTGGCAGAGCGCGGCGCAAAGTACGGGACGCGGAAAGTCAAGGAGGGCTACCGCAGCCACAAGCTCAAACCCTACCGGGCGGCGGCAAAGGCAGAGAAAGCGGCGTTCAAGGCGAATGTGGATTTCCAGTACCATAAATCCCTACATGACAATCCGCAGATTGCGGGCAATCCCCTTTCCCGCTTCATGCAGAAGCAGCAAATCAAGCGGCAGTATGCAAAGTCGGCAAGGAAAGGCGGCGCAAAAACGGCGCAGAAAGCCGC
>NZ_JBWJVQ010000025.1:0-11062 GCF_056339875.1 Blautia sp. ZXY-1-C6 | reverse complement strand
TGACCTGTACAGATACCGGGATCAGTATGAGTGAGGAATTTCAGAAAAGGGCATTTGAGCCTTTTGCCCAGGAAGGACAGTTAGCCAGAACAAAATATGCAGGTACCGGTCTGGGACTTGCCATTTCCAGAAAACTGATAGAACTGCAGGGAGGAACACTTTTCTTTGAGAGCATACAGGGAAAAGGAACCAAATTTATTCTCCATATTTCTTTTGAAATCTCTGCAGAGGAACAGAAAAAGAAATTTCATATGTATCAGAACTGTTCAGTAGAGGGAATTCAGGTTCTGCTGGTGGAAGACAATGAGCTGAATATGGAAATTGCTGAGTTTCTGCTGTAAGAAGAAAAAATGATAGTGACAAAGGCATGGAATGGACGGGAAGCTGTAGAAATCTTTGAGAATTCAGAACCCGGATACTTTGATGTAATCTTGATGAATCTGATGATGCCCAAAATGGGAGGGCTGGAAGCTACCCGCAGAATCAGAAAAATGGATCGAGAGGATGCGAAATCTATCCCAATTGATATAAAAACAATACTTGCTGTCTTTGACCAGGTGTTTGGAACATCATAAAATCCACAAGGATAAAGGTAATAAAAAATATGGATAAAAGACAAAAAATACTGATTGTAGATGATTCAAAATTAAACAGGGACATATTGAAGGAGATTCTCGGAGAAACTTATAATTATCTGGAAGCTGAAAATGGTAATCAGGCAATCCAGATGATAGGAGAAAATATTGAAATTGATCTGATGCTTTTGGACCTCAATATGCCACAGATGAATGGTTTTGAAGTCTTGAAAATAATGAAAAGAAGCCAGTGTATTGCTGAAATTCCTGTAATCATGGTATCTTCTGAAGATGCTGTTGATACTATGCGTAAGGCATATGAGCTGGGAATCACAGATTATATCACACGACCGTTTGATTCTGTGATTGTAAAGAAAAGAGTTCAGAATACCTTGGGCCTCTATATGAACCAAAAGCATCTGATAAATGTGGTTTATGATCAGGTTTACGAAAAAGAAGAAAATAATGATATCATGATCCGAATTATGAGTAATATATTGGGATCCCGTAACAGTGAGAGCAGAGAACACATCCTGCATATTAAAACAGCAACGGAGATGATGCTGAGACAACTGGTAAAATTAACAGATGCTTATCCTTTGACAGAGGCAGATATTGCTTTGATTACAACTGCTTCTTCCCTTCATGATATTGGTAAGATTCGTATTCCGGAAGAAATATTGAATAAACCAGGCAGACTTACCGTTGAAGAATTTAAGATTATGAAAACCCATAGTGAACTTGGCGCGGATATAATTAAGGACATGGACTTTCCACAAGATCATCCACTGGTACATACCGCATGGGAAATCTGCAGATGGCACCATGAAAGATGGGATGGAAAGGGCTATCCGGATGGATTGACAGGTGAAGAAATACCAATCTCTGCACAGGTGGTATCAATTGTCGATGTTTATGACGCACTTACAAGTGAAAGATGTTATAAGAAAGCATTTGATCATGATACAGCGATTCAAATGATTCTGGATGGGCAATGCGGTCAGTTTAATCCAATCCTCCTTAGGTGTCTGAAAGAACTGAGTCGTCAGTTTTCAAAAATGCTTGGTAAAGGGATGGATGTTAATAAATATTATCATGAAGCACGGAGACTTTCGAATGAAATACTTAGTGATAAATCCTTACCGAACCAGATTTATTCACAAAATCTTATCAAGGTCATGCAGGAAAAGATCGATTTCTTCAAATCGAACAGTGGCATGAATTCGATTGATTATAATGCAAGTTCGGGGAAATTAACTATAATAAATGAAAAACAGAAGATAATATACCAGAGAGATGATCCGGGATTTGATGTATTCAAAGTGTTAGAAGTGAGCGAAAAGGATATTCAAAATATCGTAGATTTGTTGGAGCAGACCTCAATAAAGAATAAAGAGATTTCATTACAGATAAAAGCAAGGTTTAGAAACAAAAGACAAATGTATAATCTGAAACTGCATACCTTATGGACTCCATTAAAAAAAGATGGCTATATTGGAATTATTGGATATTTTGATATTGTAAAATAGAAAAATGCAAAGCGGTGGAAGAAATGTGGCATATTCTGATATGACACTGGTCGGAAACTGTATTCGGAGCGGGCATTATTGGTTTAAGGAATGCGGGATTCTTTGTTTTCGGGATACTTGATGAAAGTAAAGAAAGGATGAGATCATTGGACTGGAGACAGGATAAGGATTACCTTGATTATATCGACAGCGGGGAATCCGCGGCAGTATATATAGTCAAAAATATCGTAAAGTCATTGGATACAAAAAACATGTGGGTAGATGTTGTATCAATAAATACTTATTACAAAAGAGGCTCTGGGAATATTGCGTTTAACTGGATCGTTGTGGAGTTGTTTCCGCGGAAAATAAAACCAAAGTATGACACTGATCCGGATTATAACAGATACCTGACCTGGCTGACTGCACATGAGGATATTGAGAAACAGCGGGATTCCGGTTTCCATGGAGAAAAGTTTCTTGTACTGTGTGACCTGTATGACAAGAATAAGAATAAGTTTACCACCCATACAGTGATCGCTAAGAAGTATTGGGAACCGATGGAAGCTTACCGTCCCATGGAGATCAAAAATCCTGTTGATCCAGAATGGGAGTATCGGGTCCGGGCGGTTAAGAAAGTTAATGCAAAACAGATAAGGTATATCGTGGAGAATGAGTTTGAGCTGGAAGAGAAGATCAGGAAAAATAGACGGCCGACTCTGCGAATACTGGGAATAGAGGATGGGGCTCCGCGGAGTACCAAGAGGCACTAATTTCCGTCTTGTATATCTGGCAGAATGATCTCTAATGTTCCAAAATAAAGGGAAGGGTTTCCGCGGATAAGATAGGTGCCAGAATCATGAGAATTTTTCTTCATATTATGTAAAAAAGTGGAGGAAAAGATCATGGAAAAATACATCATAACAGCACTTATCGTCTGGATTATCATATCGACAGTGTTATTACTTTTCGTAATAGTTTCTGTATCAAAAAATAAGACGAAACAGGAAAGAGAGTTGGAAGACAGAGAGCAGGAAGAGTTTGTGAGTTCTTTGAAAAAAACAAATTAATCTACAGCACCGCAGAGAAATCCGCGGTGTTTTTCTGACTTTCTATATGTGGTGAGCTTGATGGCAAACGGATAAACGGTATGGGAGCAGGATTTCAGTGGAGGTTGAGAAAACGGGGCGGATGTGGTATCTTTTGGATATAAGGAGGATGCGGCATGGTTATTTGTTTTTCAGGAATAGGAAACAGTAAGTATATAGCAGATAGGATTGCCGCCAGCCTGCAGGAAAAACTGCTCTGTATGAACGAACGGATCAAATCGGGCAATACCGGGTCTGTTAAGACAGGAGAGAATCTGATAGTGGTGGTACCGACTTATGCATGGAGGATTCCACGCGTGGTTTCTGATTGGATCGGACAGACAGAATTTGTCGGGGCGAAGAATGTCTGGTATGTGATGAGCTGTGGAAGCGGTATTGGAGGCGCAGATATATATAATCGAAAACTGAGCGAGAAAAAAGGAATAAAGCATATGGGGACGGCACAGATCATCATGCCGGAGAGTAAAAACAATATAAGCGGGTATCCGCGGAAAGGACAAACAAATGCCAAAATTATTGATTATAGACGGCTCATCAATGCTGTCTACGTCTTATTACGGGAATCTTCCCAAAAGTATACTTTTTGCAAAAACTGAAGAAGAGAAGGAGAAATATTATGAGCAGATCCTGCATACTTCAGATGGAAAATACACAAATGCCATGTTTACCATGTTGCGGACGCTACTGGGAATCTATAAGAAGGTAAAACCGGAATATGTAGCTTTTGTGTTTGATAAGACCAGGGATACGTTCAGAAGGACCGAGCTTGGAGCGGACTTCTATAAGGCAAACCGAAAAGAGACCGCGAAACCATTAAAGGAGCAGTTTATCCAGATGGAGGAATTTCTTCAGGAGATCGGTTGTGCCGTGTTCATGAGTGACGACTATGAGGCAGATGACTATGCAGCCTCACTGGTGGAGAAGTTTGAGGGACCGGATCTTCAGACCTATGTACTTACCAAGGATCATGACTACTTCCAGGTTGTAAGTGAATACACCCGTATGTGGCGTGTGGTAAATAAAGATAAGCTGGAACAGCTCAAGAAAGATTATGGTTTCTTTGGAAGTGATGTATATGAATCCCTTCCGGCAAATGTGTTTGAGTATACTCCGGAAATCGTATATGCAGAAGAAGGTGTGTATCCGCAACAGATCCCGGTACTTTTGGCAATCACCGGAGATCCTGGAGACGGGATACCGGGATGCAAAGGTGTTTCTTCCGCGGCGGCCCCTTTGGTGGATGAGTATAAATCCCTGGATGAGATCTATGCAGCCATCGATGACTGTGAGGGAGTTGCAAAAAAGGAGAAAGAGCTGAATGGTTTCTGGAAAGAATACCTGGGGATTGGCAGAAGTCCTTTAAAAGCATTAAAGACAAACCGGGAGATGGTATATTTAAGTGAGAAGCTGGCGACCATGAAGCGGGATATTGAAATCAGCTGCGGAATTGAGGATCTGAAACTGCGTGTGGACATCGAAAAGCTAAAAGAAGAACTGGGACGATATGAGATGTTCAGCTTGATCAAGGAAGTCGAGAATCTGTGATAGGGAGGGGGAGTGGTAAAGCTCCCTCGGCGTTTTTTTTCGTATCAGTTTGTTCAACTTGCAGTATCTGCTACAATACAAATATGGACAGCAAGAGAAACTGTCCATCATTATTCCTTTCGTTTTTGGGCACTCACAGGGTTCGGAATTAACTGTGGGTGTCTTTTTTGCGTTTGAATTACGATAGCGGACTTTATTCAGTTGATTTTTTTTCTGCGTTAGCATCTTATGTCCAGAGTAGATTGCCATAAGACGTGCGCTTATGTCCATGCGGTAGATTAATATCCTATGGACGTGGTGCTTTGCCAAAACTGATAGAAAAACCAACGGAGGCTATATTAAATGAAAGTAATGCTTGTTAACGGAAGCAGTCATCTGCATGGAACAACAATGACAGCTTTGGAAGAGATGATAAAGGTATTTCATTCAGAAGAAGTAGAGACAGAGGTTGTTCAGCTTGGAGGAAAGCCGATAGCAGATTGTCTTCAATGTAATGTCTGTCAAAAAACAGGAAAGTGTGTGATTAAAGATGATGGCGTGAATGAATTTGTTGAAAAGGCTAAAACAGCAGATGGCTTTGTATTTGCAACACCAGTATATTTTGCACATCCAAGTGGACGTATTTATGATTTTTTGGACAGAGTTTTTTACAGTGCTGGAGGTTATGACACCTTTAAATATAAACCGGGTGCTGCTATTGCAGTAGCAAGAAGAGGAGGAACCACAGCAGCTGCTTGATGGAATCAATAAATATTTTGGGATTGCGCAGATGCCAGTCGTCGGTTCTACCTATTGGAACACGGTGCATGGACTTTATGGAGAGGAAGCGTCTCAGGATGAAGAAAGTATGCAGACTATGCGGAATCTTGCACGAAACATGATTTGGATGATACGCTGTTTTAAACTTGGAAGAGAGAGCGGTATTCTGTATCCGGAAACAGAAACTGATGCTTGTACCAATTTCATTAAACGAAGTGATACGTTACGTTAAGCCGATGGCTTTAATTGGAAGTTTTGGAATTGAAACATCCGCAGCGAAAAAGACTGATAAAATAATACAGGAAAGCTGACTGGTAAGGTGATGGAAGGGCGGGTATTATCCGAGGACAAGTTACAGAACTGATATTCGACCCTGAAAAACAATAAGATCAGTTAAGATCCGGCAGTTAAATGAATTTTTAAATTCTACCTTGCAAGAGTAAATTCTATACCTGTAGAAATTACTTCTGCATGGATTTTTCCTTCTTCTTTTTATAAAATACTACTGCAGATGATCCCCTGCCTGTGCAGAAGGAGGATAAAATGAATACAGGAAGACCAAAAGGCAACCAAAAACATCTTGACTTATCTGCACGTATTATAATCGAACAGCATTTAAATAACGGTGATTCATTTAGAAGTATTGCAATAGAATTAAGCAAGGATCCAAGTACCATATCCAAAGAAATCAGACGTCATTCCATTATCAGGGAAAGAAGCGCAGATGCATTTGCCCCTATTCCCTGTGCAAACAATTATGATAGTTCAAAGCCGCGGACAAATATATGCAATGTCATGCATATGTGCGGTGATAATGAATGCCGGCGCAAATGTGTCCTCTGCAGAAAATTCAGATGCAGCGATGTCTGTAAATTTTATAAACCAAGAGAATGTGAAAAATTAAATAAACCTCCTTATGTGTGCAATGGATGCAGCAAGAGAACGAATTGCATGATGGACAAAAAGATCTATTCTTCAAAATACGCCCAGGACTCCTATGAAACCCTTAGGACTACCAGCAGAGAAGGGATAAACCAGACACCGGAAAGTATACAGAAACTGGACAACCTGTTGTCACCGCTTCTCAAAAAAGGACAGTCCATTGCCCACATCTACGCATCTCATGCTGATGAGATCGCCTGTTCCAGAAGAACCATATACTCTTATATAGACCGTGGCGTTTTTCAAGCAAGAAACATAGATCTGCGCCGTAAAGTGGTATACAAGCAGAGAAAAAGAAAAACCACTACCAGCCTTAAAGACAGAAGTTTTCGAAAAGGCCGGAGCTATAAAGAATTCCTGGAATATATCGCAGCGAACAAATCTGTTTATGTAGTCGAAATGGATACTGTTGAAGGAGCAAAAGGTACCAGTCCCTGCTTTCTGACTATGTTCTTTCGAAACTGTAGCCTTATGCTTATGTTTCTTTTAGAAGAACAGACCCAGAAAGAAGTAACTAGGATTTTTGATCATTTAACAGAGTTACTTGGAATTGAACTGTTTCAGAAACTTTTCGAAGTAATACTTACAGACAACGGGCATGAATTTCAGGACCGGCAGAGTCTGGAATATAGCAAAAATGATGAAGTACGCACACGCATTTATTATTGTGATCCCAACCGTTCTGATCAAAAAGGTGCTCTTGAAAAGAATCATGAATATATAAGGTATGTCCTGCCAAAAGGAACAAGCTTTGAAAAAATGACAGACAAAACAACGCTGCTGTTATTAAATCCTATCAATAGCGAAAAACGGGACAGCCTCAATGGACACAGTCCATATGAAGTATCCCGTCTCCTGCTGGATAACAGACTTCATAAAGCATTAGGATTAGCAGAGATACCAGCCGATGAAGTCACATTGATACCAGCATTAATAAAATAATAATAACAATACAGGCACAGGCAAGTTTCATTGCATAGAATTTAGTCTTTCCAACAGACATGTGGAATTTAGTCCTGCACACTATTTCCAGATGTCCTTTTATCATGCAAAAAACTATGCTGTTTATGCCGTATAAAAGCATTATATACTAAAAAAATCAAGTTGTATATCTCCGAAAATAGAATTAAATCCCGCATAAAATCAAGGTATATTAGAATGTAGAATTTACTTTTTCATTCAAGCACGACCGCATCAACAAAAAAATCCAGGCACTGGAAGTTCTGCATCAGAAATATGACATGTTCCACAGTTTCGTCCGTCTTTTTGGAATGCCGGGGAGACAAAACTGGGATAAGAATCTGATACGTAAGAGAAAAAAGGAAATCTCAAAAGAGCTGACAGATACGATCAGGGAAAAGAAATTGAAAAGACGGAGGTGTATGGTCTGCGGAAGGAACCTGCCATTTGGCTACCCATACAAACTGTGCCAGCCCTGCTTTGAAAAAAAGAAGTTTTTTGAGGATTTTTTTGAGACTGTGGATACTTAAATAGTGCTGTCTCATTACAATTAAGAGAAACAGACACAAAAAAAGAGGGCTAAAAACCCTCTTTTTTGTTTACCGTTCCAACGACACAACTAACATTCCGACATTCTTATATACAATTACTGTACAAAATTGTCAGGGTTCGCTTTGTCGTGGTCAAGTGGACCTGGCGGGAATTGAACCCGCGTCCGAAAGCCTATTCATTAAGGCATCTCCCATCACAGTCGCTGTTTTAACATTCCCTTGGATGTACGCCCACCGACAGGCTTACAACCTTAGTAGCTTCATGATACATCTACCGGGGCAAAGCTTACCCGGCAAGGTTTCTCACATGGTCGACGTCAGATTCCTGAAGTGTGAGTGCATCAGGGCTGACGAGCAGCAATTAGGCTGCTAACGCGTACTGTTCGTCTGCGTTTATATTTAGTTTCCCGGTTGGTACGCAGTCTGGGAGTCTGCGGATGGCTTCCCCAACTTCCAAAGCCCCCGTCGAAACCAGTACAAGCCCTGAAAATGAGTCTGCAACGCTGTTTTTTCATAAAACAGCACTGGTGATGAGACGAAAGCACTTTTTAATATTGATATATCATTCATTATATAAGATATATCGACTGATTAACAGTATAGAAATAAAAACAGAATTTGTCAAGAAGATTTTTATATTTGAGACTGCTTGTTACTGTTCACTTACCATTATCCCGCGAGGTGTTTTGGCATGAATATGCCAAAATCCCGAGACATACAAGCCAAAATTCCATTGCCGCAGGCAATTTGGAATGAATTTTGGCTACGTTACTGAGAACGGAGTGAACAGTAACGGCTATTTGGTGTTGTGAACAGCAATACTTATAATTTTTCTGTCATATGTTCACAAATCTTACATAAATCTCTGCTATAGTAACCATATGAAAGATAAAATCTGTTGCTGAGGGCGATTTTCCCGGATTTTGCGCTGTGGCTGTAAAGGCGCTGAACAGTCGTGGATTTTAACAATACTCGGAAAACAGTATAAATAAAAAGTAAAAACTGTTTCGGAAAATAATGAAGAAAAACGGAGGGGATCAAATGGATACATTAAAAATCCTGGTGGTGGATGATGAGAGCCGCATGAGAAAGCTGGTAAAGGATTTCCTGACAAAGAAGAATTTCCAGGTACTGGAAGCCGGTAATGGTGAAGAAGCCATGGATATCTTTTATGAGGAGAAGGACATCGCACTGATCATTCTGGATGTCATGATGCCGAAGATGGATGGATGGGAAGTTTGCCGTGAGATTCGCAAGAACTCAAAAGTTCCGATCATTATGCTGACTGCAAGAAGTGATGAGAGAGATGAGCTTCTTGGATTTGATCTGGGGGTAGATGAATACATCTCCAAACCATTCAGTCCGAAAATCCTTGTTGCAAGAGTGGAGGCAATTCTGAGACGTACAGGTCAGAATAATCCGGAAGATGTGATTTCAGCAGGCGGCATTGTTATAGATAAAGCAGCACATCTGGCTACTGTGGATGGTAAGCCTATGGAACTGAGCTTTAAGGAATTTGAACTTCTGACAGATTCTTGGAGAATCAGGGAATCGCACTTTCCAGAGAAAAGATTCTGAATTCTGTATGGAATTATGACTACTTTGGAGATGCCCGTACGATTGATACCCATGTTAAGAAGCTCAGAAGTAAAATGGGAGATAAAGGTGAATATATAAAGACTGTATGGGGTATGGGATACAAGTTTGAGGTAGACGAATGACAGGAACCGGAAAAACAGATAAAAAATTTCATACTCTGCAACATCAGATTTCAGTAGTGTTTATATGTCTGTTACTGCTTTCGATCTTTACCATTACTCTGATCAATGGTCTTTTTCTTGAAAAATATTATGTATCCAAAAAAGTAGAAGTGCTGGAGGAGGCAAAAGAAGTGTTGTCTCAGATGAATCTGGATGACATCCTGCAGTATGATACAGATATAGAAGAGGACAAAAAAGGGGCAACAGATGAGATTTCGGATGAGATTGAGAGGAGCAGTTCCAGAAATAACCTTACCTGGATCTATAGTAAATGAGGAAAACAGCGGTTATTATTACTGGGGAGAGAATAATATGGCAAAAATGCTCCGCAGTAAGCTGTTTGGGTATATTAATAATCTGGATCAGGATATGCAGCACAGTCGTGTGCTCAAAAAGACAGATACCTGTACCATGTGGCAGGTGCATGATCGCTTTGCAGGCATGGAATATGTGGAATGCTGGGGACAGTTTGATAATGGTTACTATTTCCTGATCCGTTCTCCTCTGGAAAGTATTAAGGAAAGTGCATCTATTTCCAACAGTTTTTACTTCATTGTAGGAATAATCATAATTGTGATCAGCGGTATTGTGATTCTTGTGATGACAAATCGTATTACCCGCCCGATCAGTGAACTGACCAAATTATCAGAGAAGATGTCTGATCTGGATTTTGATGCCAGATATCAAAGCAGGGCAGGTAATGAGATTGATGTACTTGGCGATAACTTTAACAAAATGTCCAGAAAACTTGAGAGCACGATCTCAGAGTTGAAATCGGCTAATAACAAGCTTCAGAAAGACATAGAAGATAAGATTAAAATTGATGAGATGCGTAAGGAATTTCTTGATAATGTTTCTCATGAGCTGAAAACTCCTATTGCATTGATCCAGGGATATGCAGAGGGGCTGAATGAAAATATTTCCGATGATCCGGAAAGCAGGGAATTTTACTGTGAAGTTATTATGGATGAGGCTTCAAAGATGAACAAGCTGGTCAAAAACCTGCTGACGCTGAATCAGCTGGAGTCCGGTAAAGATGCCCCGGTGATGGAAAGATTTGACATTGTATCTCTGATCAGGGGTGTACTTGGTTCTATGCATATTATGATCGAACAGAAAGAAGCAACTGTGATTTTTGAAGAAACAGAACCTGTATATGTATGGGCGGATGAGTTTAAGATTGAAGAGGTTGTGACCAATTATACAAGCAATGCACTGAACCATCTGGACGGAGAACGAAAAGTAGAAATTAAGGTTCTTCAGGAAGAGGACTGTGTGAAAGTAACCGTATTTAATACAGGTACTCCGATTCCAGAAGAGGATATCCCAAATCTCTGGAATAAATTCTACAAA
>NZ_JBWJVQ010000024.1:0-10396 GCF_056339875.1 Blautia sp. ZXY-1-C6 | reverse complement strand
GGAATGAGTATGGATCATCTCCATTCCTGCCATAAACGGTTTTACAACTTCTTCCTTACCATCAAACAGGCGATATGTCTCCCGGATCAACATTGGCCGAAGGCGCTTTGCCTCCTGCCAGCATACTGTAATTCATAGCCTGAGCCATTGTTCCGGCGAATCCCGCCTCTGCAGGCAGGAAGCTTCTGATCACTTTCTCTGTTTCTTCCATTCTCTTTGCTAATTCATCTTGAAAATTCACTAAATGTACCATCCTCATTAAGCTGCAGCATTTTCTTCTCCACTGTATCCAGCTTCCCGCTGCAAAGTTTCAAAAGTTCCATGCCCTGTCTGTACAGTATAAAAGAGTCCTCCAGCGATGTGTCTCTGTTTTCCAGTTTTTCAGCCAGCAGATCCAGTTCTGCAAACATCTCTTCCAGAGGTTTTTCCTCCTGTAACTGCTCACAGTTTTCTTTCTTCACCATAGATTCTCTCCTCCTTCACCGTACCTATAACATCTGCTTCTATCGTACCGTCTGTCACAGATATATAAATGGTATCCCCATTTTGTACCTGTTCTACACTTGTCAATGTCTTTTTATATTTATCTGCCACATAAGAATATCCCTGATTCAGTTTCTTTAAAGGGGAAAGTCCTGCAAAACGTTCCAGATAAACAGACAATCTGTGTCTCTCATCCTGAAGTTTCCTGTTCATTCCATTTTGTACAGCATTCTCCAGATCTGCCAGACGCTGTCTCTGCTCCCGCAGCCTGTTCTCCGGACTCAGATAAGCAAATTTTGTCTGAAAATGCTCCAGTCTGCTGCGGTACAGATCCATTTTACCACTCATTGCACGATATAACCGCTGCCTGTAAATACTTACTGCTTCAATCACACTTCTGTAATCATCCACCGCAAGCTCTGCCGCAGCAGAAGGAGTAGGAGCTCGCAGATCAGCAGCGAAATCAGCAATTGTAAAATCCGTTTCATGACCTACTGCGGAAATAATGGGTGTACTGCACTCAAAAATAGCTCTGGCCACGATTTCTTCATTAAACGCCCAGAGATCTTCAATAGAGCCACCGCCTCTTCCCACAATGATCACATCCACATCTGTCTTATCAAGCATCTGTATTCCTTTTACAATACTTTCTGCCGCACCCGCCCCCTGTACAAGAGCCGGATATAAAATAATCTGTAAATAGGGATTTCTTCGATAGGAAATATTGCGGATATCCTGAACAGCCGCACCTGTCGGTGCAGTTACCACACCCAGACGTCTGATAAATCTCGGAATGGGCTGTTTGTACTCCTGTGCAAACATTCCCATATCTTCCAGTTCCTGCTTCAATGCAAGATATCTCTCATACAGAGCTCCTGCACCTTCCAGGGTAATCTCCTTTGCATACATCTGATAGCGGCCGTCGCGTTCATATACATCCACACTCCCGCCAACGATCACCTTATCGCCATTTTTCATGGCAAATGCAAGTCCCCGTCTGTGTCCGGCAAACATCACACAATTCAATGTTCCTGTCTCATCTTTCAGGGAAAAATAGATGTGTCCGCTTGTATGATATTTACAATTGGACACCTCGCCTTTTACATAAATCTTCTGCAGTAAATAATCCTGGGTAAACATATTTTTGATATAACGGTTTACCTGACCTACAGAATATGTGTTTTTCATTCTGATTTTTCTTCGCTTTCACTGTTGGCAATCTTGCCAAGGATACCGTTTACAAAGGAACCGGAAGTCTCACCGCCAAAACGTTTGGCAAGCTCTACCGCCTCATTGATAGCTACACCTGTAGGTACATCTTTGTCATATTTCAGTTCATACACTGCCAGACGCAGGGCAGTCAGGTCAACGCGGCTCATTCTCTTTGTCTTCCAGCCATTGCTTGTCTCATTTAACAGTGCATCGATCTCGTCTAATTTTTCAAGTACATGGCGGTATTTCCGGCTCATATACTCCTGATCTTTCTCTGAAAGTTCCTCCAGAGTATCAAAATAAAGTGAAAGCTGCTCACTCATCTCTTCCTCTGAATTAAATTCTGTCATAAACAGTAATTTAAAAATATGTTCTCTCTGCTCTCTTCTTCGCATAATTTTTGCTGTATAAACAGCTTTCCTTTCTAAATATCTCTTAAGTACACAAAAAAGGAAAGGGTTACTTTCCTTTTTCGTTCTCCATATCTACACTGGCAATATGAATATTAACATCTGCAACCTCAAGACCTGTCATATTCTCTATGGATGATTTTACTTTCTCCTGAACTTTCTTACTTGTCTCAAGAATGTTCTTACCATATTCGATATTCAGGTTCAGATCTACTGTTACAACTCCTTCGAGTACAGTAACCTTAACACCTCTGGAAAGATTCTTCATTCCAAGTTTGCTTACCAGTTCGTTTGTGATATTGCCTGCCATGGAAGCAACTCCGTCTACTTCCGTAGCAGCAAGTCCGGCAATGATAGCGACCACTTCATCTGCGATCTGAACCTCACCAATGCCTCCTAAATCCTGTATTTTATATGTTATTCTTTTCTCTGCCATCTGAAAACCTCCTGAGGGATTCTTTAATCTTTGTTCATTATACCAAATCGACAGATAAATGAAAAGGGTTATTTACTGAATTCCGTTAATATTAAGCCAGGATTTCTGTCCTCTGTCATACCCACACTCCAGGAATTTACAAAGAGGAGCAGCGGATTTCCCTTAAGATCAGTAACTTTTTTCATATCAGAGGTTCCAATGATCTTATCCACTTTTACTTCTTCTTTATTTGCAATCCAGCGAATATGTTCATATGGAAGTGTTTCCAGACGGATATCTACATTATATTCATTTTCCAGACGATATTTCAGAACATCAAACTGCAGGACACCTACAACACCTACAATAATTTCTTCCATACCGGTATTAAACTCCTGAAAAATCTGAATAGCACCTTCCTGCGCGATCTGATTGATACCTTTAACAAACTGTTTTCTCTTCATAGTATCAATCTGACGGACTCTCGCAAAATGTTCCGGTGCAAATGTAGGAATACCTTCGAATGTAAACTTTTTACCGGGTGCACAGATTGTATCTCCGATGGAAAAGATACCCGGGTCAAAAACACCGATAATATCTCCGGCATATGCCTCATCTACCACATGGCGGGATTCTGCCATCATCTGCTGCGGCTGAAGCAGACGCATCTTTTTATCACCCTGCACATGATATACTTCCTGGGAAGCGTCAAATTTACCGGAACAGATTCTCATAAATGCGATTCTGTCTCTGTGTGCCTTGTTCATGTTTGCCTGGATTTTAAATACAAACGCTGAGAAATCATCATCCATGGGGTCAATTTCCCCAATATCAGACACTCTCGGAAGCGGTGATGTTGTCATCTTCAGGAAATGTTCCAGAAATGTTTCCACACCGAAGTTTGTCAGCGCAGATCCGAAGAATACAGGTGTCAGCTTACCTTTGCTTACCAGCTCCTGGTCAAAATCTGCACTTGCGCCGTCCAGAAGCTCAATCTCATCCAGAAGCTGTGCTTTCTGCTCTGGATCCATAATCTCATCTGCCCGGCTGTCACTTAACGGGATTTCCTCGATCACACCTTCTTTGGTACCTTTCTGTGTATCAGAAAAGGTAAGTATTTTCTCTGTATCACGGTCATAAACACCGCGGAATTTCTTACCGGAACCGATTGGCCAGTTGATCGGGCAGGTTGCGATGCCAAGTTCTTTCTCAATCTCATCAAGAAGGTCAAATGTGTCGTTTGCATCGCGATCCATCTTATTGATAAATGTAAAAATCGGGATATGGCGCATTACGCAGACCTTGAACAGTTTTCTGGTCTGTGCCTCCACACCCTTGGAACCGTCGATTACCATGACTGCAGAATCTGCTGCCATCAGTGTACGGTAAGTATCCTCCGAGAAATCCTGATGTCCCGGTGTATCCAGAATATTAATGCAGTAACCATCATAATGAAACTGCAGAACAGAGGAAGTAACGGAAATACCTCTCTCTTTTTCGATCTCCATCCAGTCTGACACTGCATGGCGGGCTGTTGCCTTACCTTTAACACTTCCGGCAAGATTGATTGCTCCGCCATACAGCAGGAATTTCTCAGTCAGTGTAGTTTTACCTGCATCCGGATGGGAAATAATGGCAAATGTTCTTCTTTTTTCTATTTCATTCGTATACTTAGACACGTTCAGCCTCCTGTTGCGCTTTCTTATAATTGTTTGCATAAAACACCGGCAACAGCCGGTATCAGTTACGTTTTCTATTTTTTTACAGCATTCCTATTCTAGTATATGCACCTCTTTTCTGTCAAGATATATGTTCGCATATTCATATCAAAATATCAGTCATAAATATCAGTTGTATCGATTGCGGTATCCTCATATGGCTGTGCTGATGTTTCGCTGTCTTCCTCATACGAAGTATCTGCTGATGTTTCATCTGTCTGTGTTGTATCTTCTGCATCTTCACTCTCCTTCAGTGGGGTGATCACAATATTTTCTGGCGCAATTCCTGTTTTCCTTTTTACAATATCTTCAATCTGTGCTCTCTGTGCATCAGAAAGTTCTGCTTCAGGGATCACAACATCCGCAGTTTCTCCGGTAAGATTTACAACTACATTCTTAAAGCCCTTCGCCTCCAGCAAAAGCTCTGCTGCCGCTTCTTTTTCTGAAAGGTCTGTCATCGAGACCATCGTATGTATTGCCTCCTGCTTCTCTTCATCATCAATTTCTTCATTATTGATAATGTCCTGCAGATCTGCCTTGTTCTGTGAGCGCACCTGTTCTCTGCTGATCTTTGCCTGTGCGGCAAATCCTGTAGAACCCGTAAACACAGCCTCCCCGGGAGTATCCGTTTCCTGACTGTCTGTAAGACTGTTATCAGTCAGACCTCCATCTGCCTGATTTTCATCCAGAAGAGCAGTTTCATCTGTAAGATCATATCCTGCATCTTCAAGGATACTGCTGCTGTCCGTACTTGCCTCCTTATCCCTGAAATCCAAGATCTACATCTGCAAAGTTCAGATATCCTGCCACTGCAATCAGAATTGCCAGCGATGTAATAATGACCTGATTTTTTCCGATGACTTTTTTCACATTTATCTCCTCATTTCATTTTCATTATTCTAATTCTATGAGCATCCACCTGAAATAATGCCATGACCGCCTCCTGAATATTTTGGACCACTACAGGATTTCCTCCACCTTCCGCAGAAATCAGAACACCGGTCACCTGTATGGTTTCTGAATTATAGAAGCTCTGCCTGTCTTTCTTCTCATCTGTCATCAGGATAACCTGTACCTTTCCCACCCCTTCCGTATTTTCAAGAAATGCTTCAAGTTTCTCTTCCAGAACATTTTTTTGCATATCTTCACTCTGCTCTCCTGCCGTATTTTTCTTTTGCTGCTTACTGGATACAGGCATCGCCGCTACTGCCAGAAGTACTCCGATGAGCAACAGGATTCCCCATTTTGCCGGATTCATTTCGGACAATCTGGATACAAATTCTGTTTTCTTTAAGTCCCCACTCTTCCACCAGCGCATCTTTAAGCTCCTTTCTCTCCTCCTGAGAAATTTCTGTCTTCAGTACAAGGTTTGCCTGCGTCTCCTCCCCTTCTATATTTACTTTCACCTTATATACTTCTATGCCTCTTTTTTCCAGAGTTTCCCGGATTTTCTGTTCCAGTTCCAGTTCGTAACCTTTTTCCAGATAGACTTTCTGAATATTCTGAAATTCCCGGAGTTCTTTCTCTCTGTTTTCTTCAGAAAAATTATCCAGAAAACTTTCCGTCAGTTCCGAACCTTTTCCAAGAATGGAAAATATCGGGGTACTCATCATAAAAATCAGCAGCAGGCCCATAAAAAAGCGTACATATTTCTCATACTTCTGGTCAGGTATCAGATTCAGAACCGCAGTGAAAAAGATATAAAATACTGCCAGATTCCGAATCCATAAATACAGCTCTTCTTTCATATGTTTCCTCCGGCAATCTTTCTGTCAGTTCATCAGGATACAGAAACTACAACTATCAGGAATGTCAGCATGCAAAGTACTTCTGCTGTCAGCAAAAGCTTTAAAAGCATTGCACATCCCTCCCCCATTGTACTCAGGGCTCCCACAACTCTTTTGTCAGAAATTGGCTGTGCAATCGCAGCCAGAAAACGATAAACCAGAGAAAGACTTCCATAATGGATAATCGGTCCTGCTCCAATCAGCAACAGAAGGATCACGATTACTGCGCCAAAACTGTTTCGCACCATCACTGCACTGGTCAGCACTAATTCTGTTACAGCGGTCACTGCATTTCCAATGCCGGGAATCGCACTCGCTGCCTTGCCAACAGCAGAACGCTTCATGGCATCCATCACCGGGCTCACCATATTCCGCACAATCTGCAGACCAACAATAGCTCCCAGAAGAGTTTTCAACCCCCAGTTTACAGCTACATCCAAAAGTTCTGCCATTTTTGTAAGCATCTCCTCTTTTGACAAATAATTAACCATTTTCAGAAGCAAACTCAGGTTTACAGCAGGCAGAAACAGATTTGCAAGAAGCCACTGAACCGCCCAGATCATCAGCAAAATCCCTTCATAAAATGCAGCAGCCGTTGATGATCCGGTTGATGCAGCCACTGTCATAAAATAAGCCGGAGACAGAACTTTCATGAAATCCGTCAGTCCAAGAAGCCAGTTTGTAAGCGTACTTCCAAGCCTTGAGAAATTCTCCATAAGCATTGTAAACAGCGCAAGATAGACAATATAAAAGCTGATACTGCCAGCCTGTCCGTTTCCGAAAACATCAGCAAACTCCGCCAGCACCGCTGCAATAAAAATCACAAGTAAAAGTTTCAGTATTAATCCTTTTTCATTCTCTATATCCGAAAAAAAGAGACTATACAAAAAGCTCCGTACAGTCTCTTTTGAAACAGGCTCCTCCCCGTTTATGATATTCATCAGTGCTTTCCTGACAGAAAAAACATGGTCATCCATAATCTCATCCAACATTTTCTGCACATCATCAATCTGTATCTCTTCCATTAGATTCTCCTGCAGGATATGTACTGAAGAATCTTCTTTCTGTTCTGTCTGCGCAGCGGCATATACGGATACTATATGATTCTGAAAGAATGTAAGATATGACACTCTTCCTACCAAGAGTATACATGCCAGTATACACCAGTAACCTTTCCACAGATCTGCCTGTTCCCTGATACTTCTCTCTTTATCCTGCCTCATATCATAAACTCCGAAATCGTATCCAGAATTGCCAGCAGTACCGGCATACTCAGAACCATCACAGACAGTTTACAGAACAGGTCGATCTGTGTTCCGATCATCTGATATCCGGCATCTTTGCAGATTGCAGATGAAAACTGTCCGATATATGTAATCCCGATAATCTTAACCAGAACTGTGAGATAACTGCTGTCTATGGGGAAGCTTTCTCTCAGCCTGTTCATGGTTTCAAACAGATAAGAAACTTTTCCTGCTGCAAGACCAAGAATCAGAAAACCCGTCATCATGGTCACAAGTGCAGCAAATTCCGGTCTGGTTTCTTTTAGAATAAAACCAAGCATCATTCCGCAGATACCCATGATTGAAACTTTCACAATATCCATGCCATTCAAACCTCTTTCTGTTCTGTCAACTGCCATAACAGTTGATTTGAAATCACAGCACAAACAACTGCTGAATACTTTCAAACAGTTCATAAATATATGGAACAATCCAGAACAGCACCATCAGAAGCCCCCGCCAGGCTTACCAGAAATGCCTGTTCATCCCTTCCACTGTGTTTTAGGATCTGGCAGAGAACAGAAACCAGAATCCCTACTGCAGCGATTTTAAAAATAAGACTTACCTCCACAGTCTCTCCTTTCCGGCTTCTGCTGCCAGATATAGCAAAACAGTAATCTACACAGTAAAGAAACAGATTATAAATACATACTCACCAAAAAAACACAGCCACAAATATTCCGCCCAGTATTCCCATACTGCGGTATAATTTTCTTTTTTCACAAAAATCTTTCCTGAGTTCCCTGATCGCATATTCTGTTTCCTTTTCCATCAGATCCATCTGTTTTAGCTGCATATCCAGTCCAAGATAACCAAGCTGATCTCCCAGTGAATAAAATCTGTCTCTCTCTTCCTGCGAAAGACAATCCAGATCCAGACACTTTCCGGCCGATTCTCTGAAGATTGTCCCAAAGGAATCCCCTGTTTTTTCTTTCATTTTCTGTGCTGTAAGTATAAAAAATTCTCTGTACTTCCCTTCCAGTTTCCCGGAAGCACCTGTAAAGGCATCGTACAGAGATTTATTTCCATAACGTATTTCTCCTCTTAGGAGGATGATCATCCGTAAGATCATTTCCATCATCTTTTTGCGTCTGCCAAGTTCATTGCTCATGGCAAAACCGCAACCGACACCGGAAATTACAATTACACACAATCCTACTGTTCTAAGCATACTTTTCCATTTTCATCTAATACAGCTTTCAGACATCCTGCCTGATCATTTTTGTCCAGGATAATATAACGTTCAAATACTTTCTCGCCCATAAGCTTATAAAAGAATGGCTGATCCAGAACATCCTCCAGACAGCTTCCATGTGCAGTCGCAATCAGCTTACATCCACAATGGATCACTGAGTCAACTGCCTTGAAATCCTCTTCACAGCCTAACTCGTCCACTGCAACCACATCCGGTGACATGGAACGTACCAGCATCTGCATACCTTCTGATTTCGGACAGCAGTCCAGCACATCTGTACGCATTCCCAGATCATTCTGAGGAATTCCCTGATAACAGCCTGCCAGCTCACTTCTCTCGTCCACCACACCTATTGTCAGACCCTGGGTATTGGCCCATCCATTACTGAGCTGCCTGATAATATCTCTGAGCAGCGTAGTCTTTCCACACCTTGGCGGTGAAATGATCAATGTATTTGCAACCCATTTCTCTGTACGGATATAAGGCATCACCTTATCCGCACATCCCTGAATCTCATGTGCCAGACGGACATTGATGCAGGAAATATATTTCATTCCCATGATCCTGCCCCGATCCAGCACTACCTTTCCGGTCACACCTACTCTGTGACCACCCTGAACACTGATAAATCCCTGTCTGATCTCATCCTCATAAGCATACAGGGAATATCCTGTGACATATTCCAGTGTTTCTTTCAGATCTTCCGTTGTCACCAGATACTGTTCCTGACCCGGTTTTCGCAGAAAACACTCTCCTCCGTCATAAGTTAAAAACAACGGGCGCCCTACACGAAGGCGTATCTCATATAATTTATCATAATCCAGCTTCGCATCCATTAAAAGATTCCGGATATTTCCGGCAAACAGGTTTTCAATCTGCTGCGCTTCTATATGTCTCACCTCTTTACACTTAATATATGTGGACAAACCGATTTTAGTACTCTTCCTGATAAGACTCTTCCATTTTTATCAGATTCAGCTTCAGAACCCGGTCTACCACATTTCCTGCATACCCCCTGTACGCATAAGCTCCTGATTCAAAGAGTACGTAAAGTTCATCCCCTTCTACAACAATCTGCTCGATCATCTCAGGCATTCTGTATGACCTTGCAGAATTTTCATTGACATACAGACGTTTATCCGACTGTTCATAAAAAACAATCCTGGATGGCAGAATACCAAAAGAATGAGACAACAACAGCTTATCGTTATAAAAAGCCATTCCCTGTGCCTGTTCTGATATTGTAGAATAATCCAGCGGAACCGCCATTTCAAACATCATGCCAAGTTCCTCATTAAAAGTATTCACCAGATCACCTTTTGAATCCACCGCATATCTCGCGATGGTGCTCTCTGTATATTTGTTAAAACATCCTACATACAGGCACCCCTTATAGAAAGTCATAAAAGAATCTCTCACGATTCCATAAAGACTACATGTCTGATTTACCTGAACAGGCATATGGTTATCCGCATAATTATAGTCACGCAGCACATCCATCTTAATGCTGATCGCCTGTGCGATTCCATTGGTATTTGAAGAATACCACAGCATATCATGTTCCTGATCATAGGCAAGTCCGCCTACATGAGGCAGACCTGGCAGGACTACCTCTTTGATAAATCTGTGAGTTTCTTTGTTGATCACATAAATAACAGAGTTATGTTTTTCCGTATGACAATAGGCACTTACAAGTACATACTCATCGGTCACTGCAAGTCCCTGAGGAGTCATGCAAGCAGCATACCGCCTGTTTTTGTACCCCTCTGACATCTCAGGAATGTTCTTGTAGATCCCAGTCCGGGAACAATATAAGTTCCGTACTCTTTTTCTTTTTTTCTGCCCTCAAAGGCAAAGGTATTTAACTCCTCCTGCTGCGACAGCATCTGTATA
>NZ_JBWJVQ010000023.1:0-6730 GCF_056339875.1 Blautia sp. ZXY-1-C6 | reverse complement strand
GTGGTCAACCTAGCGTCAACTTAGGGGCATATTAGCGAATATCCTCGAATGCAAACTACAAAATTAATCGGTTTATGACAGAAAACAGTTGCTGTTTTGTTGGAAACCAGAAGATTCATAAAAATTGCCGCACTTAAATAAGCCTATTGATGAATGCTGGCTCTATTTTAAAAAGAAGCTTTTTTATTTCGGAAATGTGAACGTCCCTTGGATTTCAATTTCTTCCTTGGAAACGACCTGCCGGGCAGGAGCTGTGATCTGCAGCGTACAGCATCTGTATATAACTGTTCAATAATTGAAAGCTCAAACAGTCCGCAGAGTATTTTGGGAACAATACTTTTGATCCGTCCAATGATAAATGCACGATTGGCCTGATAACGGAACTTATTTGTGCTTTTGGCAGAAATCTGTATTTCCTCATCTGCTTCATTTTTTATAAGGGAGGCCAGATTCGATAAAAGCATATTTATATAAAATTCCTGCTGTATAGACACTACAGTAGCACCGGAAAACTCTTCCATGGCAAAGCGGCTTTTTAGTTCTTTGTACTTAAGTTCTACAGGCCATCTGTAGAAGTAAAGTTCCCGGAACATATCTTTTGTAACAGCAGGATCAAACAGGTTTGTTGCAAGATATTCTTTTGTACCATCATCAAGCGGAATCTCAAGGACACGTATGGGTACATCGGAAGTACCTTCTTTTGAAGTTCCCTGAAGAATGGAAATCATATCACCATTGCATTTTTTAGATAAATTGATTCCCTCTTTCAGTCTCATAACACAGAGATGCCCATGCTCTACACAGTAGCGGAACATATCTTCTGAATAATAACCTCTGTCAAAAATAATAATACTGTTGTTATATAGTCCCATATCTTCAAGAACTTCAAGATGTTCTAATGCAGCTGCTCGTTCAGAAGAAAGAAATTTATGGATAGATGCATGAAGGATATAATCATCCAGAACATCATAGATTATTGAAGCCAGTCCCATGGTATAACGTCGGTTTGGATCAGGATAGCTGGACATTTCGCCAAAAAAATCAAACGTCGATTTTGAATTCGGAAGTTCGATCCTGGAACCATCTACTGCAAAAAGATGATAACCCTGCCACAGCTTTCTTGAAGAGATCTGGCTGTAAAACAGATCAACAGAAAGGTAATAAAGTTCTTTAAACAGTGAAGGATTAATGAACTGTCTGGCTTTGGAAAGTGCCTGTTTAGAAACATCCGGAAAAGAAAGTGTGCCCAGTTCTTCTCTGATCTGTGAAAGATTCTGGAACATGGAAGCTTTTGAAGAGAAGAACAGATAAATAATAACTTGCAAAAGTGAAAGTTTTCTCCTCCGTACAAAATGTTTTTCCATTCGATGGGGTTCCAGTTTAACTTGATCTGTGATATAATCTTTAATGGATTGGACGATATTTTTACAAATATTGGTTCGATTCATATGGCATACCTCCTACGTATTGGAATAGATAAATATTTCGCTGGTAACGTAATATTGCTTAATCTATAAACCACATATTTAGGAGGATATGTCAAGATATTTATATAAAAAATCCAGAATATAAGCCCAGAATCGTTGAATTTTCAGCATTCTGGGCTTAAGTTGACCACATTGGGGTCAGACCCCAATGTGGTGCTAAAAACGGACGGCCGTTATGCTCCGCAGAGCGGCCGTTCTAAAACGCATTTGCGACCGCCGGAGGGCGCAAAATGCAGCTCACCTTGAAAAGGCATCAAGATTAAATTAATTATCCGCATAAATTACAGATATTGTTGGACTATCCTATAAATATTATCCAATTTATCATCATTTCTGAACTCATTAATACTATTAATATCAAACAAATTATGAAAATCATCCATTTCACCAATATATATTGGAATGTTATAATTAAAGTACTTGGAATCCAGTCTAAACTGGGATTGACTTCCCGTAATATCAATAATTGTACATCCCCTCAGAATAGAATCAAGATCACAGTAAGGATATATATTTATTTCTTTATTATAGCCATATCCTTCTAAAATCCTATTCATTTTATTTACTTCTTCATAATCTGTGGCTTCTTCAGCTCTTTGTATATTTTTCTGCAAAATAGAATCATCTAGCACAAGCCAAGCATGAGTTGTATTTGAATCACTTCCACTAACAACCTTTGTATAAATGCCTTGCTCCCCTAAAAACCTTGCCAAAATATCTGAAGCTTGTCCGCAACAGGCCTCCGGGAATTGATTAAATGGCCATTTACAAAATCTATTTTTTTTATGCGCTTGTTCTATTGCATCTCGATATGATTTTACCAAGTAATATAATTCACTTTCAATCATTATAATCCACCTTTCTTATCATCAACCAATTAAATATTCATTCCACCCCATAAACGTATAAATACAACATTTTATTGTTAAAATAACATCTCACCAGATATGATACATAGCGAAACTATTATTCCATATAAATATTTTTTTAATCCCAATTATATATTGTGCATGATATGGTAAATTGCCCCCGGATACCAGTCCCTTAATTTTCTTGCGATCTTTCTCCCTCCATTTTGCTTCGCTATTTTTAATAATAGTATCATCTATGATTATCCCAAATAAAAATCTGTCAGTCATCACAGATTTTTATTTCAATATGTTTTCCAAGTGCATTCGCATATTTCTCCAGTACAACCAGCGTTGGTACCCTGCCACCGCTCTCAAACCGGGCCATATTCGACGGTTTTATCCCTGTAATATCCGCTATTTCCTGCTGCGTCATTTTCTGGCGGTGTCTCTCCTCCACTAACTGCCGGATTGTTTCCGAAGATCTGCTCAACACCTTTTCCTGGATCTTCTCTGTATATACTTCCAGCCTCTTTTCCTTGGCTTCCTTTTCTGTCAGGTATTCTTTCATGTTCTCCTGCATTTGTTTATCTCCATTCCATCTCTGATAACTCATTTACGAGATTTTATCACTCATGATAAGTTTTTGCAAGATATTTCATGTTTCTTTTACAGAACTTTTAGCTCTGATTCATTTCTTTTATTTGGATTTCATGGGGTCTGACCCCAATGTGGTCTTTTAGAGCAACGTTAGTAGCCTATGCTCTCGTTTTCCTTTATAACTTCTGAAACTGCATGTCACACAGTCAGATGAAACACCGACACAGGTCATAAAGGACAGCAGCCATCCAAACAGCAAATGTTACATGTGGGTGCATCGTTCCGGCGAGTTTTATCAGGAGCGCCCTGTCGTGATATACGAATACCAGAAAGACCGGGATCATCAAAAGCCACTGGAATTCTACAGGGATTATAAAGGGATCCTTGTCACGGATGGGTTACAGCAGTATCATCTGGTAGATAAAAAACTGCCGGATGTGACCAATGCAAACTGCTGGGCACATGCCAGACGTGATTTTGCGGATGCGGTAAAGGCGATGGATAAAAAGGATCCCTCTGCTGGGCACAGTTCGGTCGCATATACAGCACTGCAGAAAATCGGGGGATTCTATACTGCAGATACCGAGCTGAAAAAGCTCTCATCTGAATAACGTCTTCAAAAACGGCAGGAGATCATCCAGCCGATGGTTGAGGATTTCTTTGCGTGGGTGAAAGAACAGCTTTCTCAGTGTACGGTCCCGCCAAAATCAAAAACAGGCCAGGGACTGCAGTATCTGGTCAATCAGGAACTTTACCTGAAAGTGTTTTTGACAGACGGAGATGTACCAATCGATAACTCAGCTTCTGAACGTTCCATCCGTACTTTCTGTATCGGAAAGAAAAACTGGATGTTCCATAACACGGCAAATGGAGCCTCTGCAAATGCTATGGTGTACAGTATTTCTGAAACCGCTAAACTGAATAGCCTGCGTCCATACTATTATTTTCGGCATATCCTCACAGAACTGCCGAAACGCTGCGATGTGAATGGAAAGATAAATCCGGCAGAACTGGATGATCTGATGCCCTGGTCGGAAGAACTTCCGGATGAATGCAGAAAATCGCGCCGCTGATGAGGTGGCGTTATATTATAGATGGGCGGATGATTTGACGTTTACCTTCTAACCCCAAAGAACTTTTGCTATAAACATAGCCCCCAAGTAAAGCCCCATTTACGAAAGCCAGCATCGCTCCCGCCAATGCCCTTTCAGACATGACTAATGGAATGATATATAGTTATCCGTTATCCAAATTGAAGTAATTTATATCAAATTATCCATTATAAATAAAATGTTGCTGATCGAATAATCCGGTGTCCGTGTCCCTGATTTCTCAGTTTGTCACTAATCAGATTTGCTCCCATCCGGATGTTCCAGATTAAAGATCTCATTACAGGTCATGATCGTGTAAAAATGTAAATTTATAGTAGACATGCTTTACGAAAAATCTTATAATATCTCCATAGGCAGATTCCAACATTTCAGTTTCAGGCTAGATTGGGATGGTTAGGCGGTTGAGTCATGTCAGAACAGCGATGTTCTGTTTATATAAATATCCTCATGACTTCATGACGGAAATACCCAAGAAGGAGGATATACACATGACAGTATCTTTTGTTATTTTTACTATAGTTTACGGAACTGTTAGTAGTATTCTTGGTACTTACATAGTTCGTATTCTTGATAAGAAATGCAAAAACGACCGCCATAGCTCAGATAGCGATCGTTAATGCGTTGAATATTTAATTTATTTAGCCTTAACCTTCCAAAGTTTGGCTCAACCGTCTAACGGAATCTGTCTTTTTATATACCAAGCTAACAACAGACATTTCTATCGCCTACTTAAATGAATATAATTCAAATACCAAATTAAAAAACTGGTTATAAGGTTATAAATAATAATCTTTTTAAAAATTATTCTTCAAAATAATCGATAAATAAAGCAATTGTTTTTTATGAAAAATATGGTTATATGGTTCTGTATATAATTACTATACCACATTTTTTTTATTATTCAAGTCAAAGTTATATTTTTCCTTATACAACAATTATCTTAGGTTAGCGTAAGTATATTCAATGTAAGTCACATAAGTTCATATATTGTCTTCCACCCACCGGACTATATACCCTTTGCTGGACGCGCGATCAGACCCCAATGTGCGCATGTTTTTCAGATGCTATTACACTTTTTCAATTATGCACTGATGCTTTTTACTTTTCTTGTCATAATTAATTCTCACAAGCAAAATATCACCGGTATAATCTGAAATCGAGGATGGGTATTTTCTGTCTTTAATCTGCTGTATTGCCGTCTGTACTTTCTGGTTCCACTTCAGTTCAACAACCAATGCAGGATAAGCACTTTTATATTCAGGCTTAGGGATAAAAATAAAATCTGCAAATCCGCGTCCTGTAGGAAATTCACGAACCGGTTTAAAATAATACTGCATAGTTCCCAGATAGGCAATGGCTAATACGCTGCTTAATGAATTTTCATCATGATACCTGATGACAGAAGCGTATTCATTATGAATTTTCTCAATTTGTGCAGCAACTGTTTCGTTATCCATATCCAGCGTTGCATCAAGTAAAGTCTCTGATTCCTGTTGGAACATAAGCATTTCATTCCATGACTTACTTTTTACAGCATTAGTCAGTTCCTGACGGATTTCTTCATTGGGAACAAAAGCAATTTTTTCTGTCTGATCATATCCAAGATATCCCAAATGGATCATATAAGTCAGTACATCATCCTTACTTTGAATATTAACAGTGTCATTTTTGAATGTTGCTGTATTAACTTTGACAGATGAGCCGGAAAGCATTTCAATGATTGCTGTTTTCAAGCCATCATAATTCATGTTGATAAAAGGCACAATCGCTTCATAAGAGGCTGTTTCCGACCAGTAACTCTTATATTCTCCTTTCAGCATTACGCTGACAACAGCTCTGGGATTATAAACCTGGTAATCTTTCAGCAGATATCCATCATACCATTTCTTTACCTTATCAAAATCCTGATGGTACTTATCTGACAACTTTTGTACTTCAGCTTCCGTAAATCCGATATACTGCGCCAGAATACTTGGACTTACCATGGTAAATTCATCAAAATTGTTTAAGGCAGACTGAGTTTTTTCCTTTTTAATTGGCAAAATACCTGTAAGATATGCAAGCTGAATATATTTTGTAGGCTCTGTCCCTTTGAAAATACCACGTAAGAAGCGGATATACTCATTCTTGATATCCTCTTTTGCAGCTTCATCGCGAATCAGAACATCCCATTCATCAATAATCACAATAAACTTTCTGCCAGTTACAGTATTGATCCGTGCCAGTGTCTCTGCCAGGGAATGATTTTCTGCCGGAAGTACATCAGGATAATATTCTCTTAATTCTAAAATTGTCTTTTCTGAAATATAAGAAACAACTTTCTCAGGACCATTGGCAGGCCCCATGCACCATTGAATATCCCAATGAATCACATCATACTGATTCAGATGTTTTCTAAAATCTTCTGCCTGACTGATTTTCAGTCTGGAAAACATTTCTTCTGAATCGCATCCTTTGCTGTAATACGCTGTAAGCATATTTGCAGTAACAGATTTTCCAAATCTTCTTGGACGACTATTGCATATAAAAGCATCTGTTGACCCCAGAACACTGTTTGTATAATTGAGGATTCCACTTTTATCAACATAGATCTTTGCATTCAAAGCTGCCTGAAATGCCAGATTATCAGGGTTAACGAACATTCCCATATTGACACACATCCATTTCTGTGACATGCTCCCGC
>NZ_JBWJVQ010000022.1:0-15559 GCF_056339875.1 Blautia sp. ZXY-1-C6 | reverse complement strand
AAATAGAATTGTTTTGAGTCGCAGATATAGCGACACTTGATTTAGGCGGAAAAAAACTGGAAGTTCACAATGAGCTGAAGGATTTTTAGACGAGCACAAAAAAAGGGTAAAAATGGTAATTTACAGAAAATTCAGTTAATTACTTGTAAAAATAGCTCTAGGAAAGCAGTAAAATCAAGGGTTCCGAGAAGCTACCGTAGAAACGAAAGTAAGCCCGAAATTCCGAAAAGAAAAAGAGAGCATCAGATATATCCAAGAGAAGAATCTCCGGATATGCTGATGCTTGACTTGTTTTTAGCTCATTTAAAGACAATGAGGAGCTGTCAGAAGAATATGGGGCTATCGTATAGATGTTTTGAGTTAAGAAGGGATACGTGGAATGAATAAGTAGAATTCTGTAGTTGCTATGTTCCCTCAAAAGATATATACTTAAATTACAAATAAAAGCTGGTCAAGGGAGAGACTTATGGATGTGAAAGACAGTATTTCTGTAACACTAAAGACGATAGATGGAAAAGAAACGAAAGATCAGTCAGCAAAGAATATTTTTTCATATAAACCAATTATGAGTAATATTCTAAAATATACTGTAGAAGAATATAGAGACTGCTCCCTGGAAGAAATTATGAATTGTATAGAAGGTGATACGATTCAGATAGGAACCGCGTTGGTAGAAGAGGATATGGCAAAAACCATACGTGGAGAGGATACAGAATTTCATACGACAGATGAAGCACCAGCAGCATTTGATATTCTGTTCCGTTCTTTAAATCCAAAAGCAGAAGGAAAGCTTCTGGTAAATCTTCATATTGATTTTTAGATACAGCAAAATTACACACCGGGTTATCCGGTTGTAAAAAGAAGTATATATTATGGCTGCCGTAAATTGTCTGCACAATTAGATAAGATAGGGGAAAATGGAAAAGGATATGGTCATTTAGAAAAAGTGTACAGTATCTGGATCTGCCTCGATAATATTCCCAGGAAACTGGAAAATACCATATCATATTATAAGATGCAGAATTACAAAAATGAGGGAATCAAAGACAAAGAGTTCCGAATTGATTCCTGGGAATCAGATCTTTTGGAGATTATAATAGTACGGCTCGGTGGAGAAGGACAGGAAGAAAAGGGACTTTTGGATCTCTTATATGGATTATTTTCCGGAAACCAGAAAAAAGTATTATCATATATTCCAGATTCGGATAATCAAGTTCGTCAGAAGGAGGTGTCTGATATGTTAAGTATGATTTCTTATGCAGAGGAAAATGGAATAAAAAAGGGCGAAAAAAAAGGTGAAAAAAAGGGTGAAAATCGATTAGGAGCACTTATAAATATTCTATTAAAGAATAAACGTTATTCAGATGCTGAGAAAGCATCTGAGGACGAGGTGTATCGTGAACAACTATATAAAGAATATAAATTATAGAAATGGGTGGTTATTTTGAAAACTCCGGGGACTTAAATTTTCGACGACTGGTGATGCTCGAAAGGGTGCTCGTTTCAATCGGAATTGGAGTCTGCATCCTATGAAGTCCAGGTTTTAGTTTTTGCCATTCTAAAGATAGTCTCAGCATATTGTGCTTTTGTCAAGGACATTGAGGTCAGACCGTGCGTCCAGCAAAGAGCATGCAGTCCGACAGGTGGAAATTATAATATAATAAGATTTAGGTAATTAAACAATATCGCATACATAATACAGAAAATGTACTATTTAATCGGAGAAAAATATGTATAGAGAAAGAGTGAACGAAAAACTACCGACAGAATATTTGTTGCATGAATTTGATGAATTGATTTCCTGTAAGAGCCTTGGTAGTTATAATTGTTGTGAAATGGTTTCGATATATCTATGCCAAAGAGAAAAGGAAATGCCGGATAATGTATATACAATTTTTGTATTTGAAACAAGACCGAACGTAGAAAAGAGCTCGGAGAGACTTTTAAAAAAGCTTAAAAGTATTACTGATACATATTCATTAGGAATACAGAGAAAGGTGCTGGATGTATCAGAAGTTCGAAGTATTTTTGAATTATTATGCAACAGTAGAGATAAGAAGGAAGTAGACATCGGAGACGGAAGGTTAGAAACAGGATATCTGGAAGGGGTATCGAAAGTTTTTATTCAGCAGGACAGTACAAAAGAGATGCTTTTAAACAAAGTATTAAAAAATAATTTTATTAATGGAAGTTATATTTTGGAATTTTTTGACTGTGATAAAAAGATTGTAAATGTGTTGAACACAGTGCAGTTCAGAAAGATGACAGATACAATATTCGATGCAATTCCAATTGATTTGTTTTCTGTATCAGATCGTATTGGGAATTTTGTGTTTCAATTTCCGTCAACGAATGTAAGGGTTTCTTATAAAAAAGATGATATGGAGAGACAGTTAACGTATGATGTGTCATTTGATAAAGAATGTGAGTCAGATGATCAATTTCTGGTATTGTCAGAAGGCGTTTTTGATGATTCGATTATTTCATTTGGTACCAGGACATTTAAACAGGAAGGATGTAATACTACATTTGAAGTTGGTGATGCTTCCCGATTTTGCAGGACAACGATAATTGATGTAAAACGGCAATTGATTTTGTCGCGTCAGGAAACAAGCTTTATAAGAAGAATGACGTATGTGCTGCAGATGGGTGCACAGTATGGAGAACAGCGTATCATTTATGATGAAACAGGACAGGTTGTTGACATTATTGAACCCATATCAGCGGAGAATGTTAATATTATAGAACAACCTGTTATTCGGACGCGAGATAGTCATATACATAAGCGTCAGTATAGCAGACGAGTTGATGAGTTATATGCCAGAGCTGAGTTTAGACGGTATGGAAGAGATTCAGAACCGCAGAAAGCTTTGAAAGATGTGATTGCATTGATGAATCGTGCACAAACAGGGAAGGTGTATCTGTGGGATCCTTATCTGACAGTTGAGGATATTTTACATACTTGGTATTTTACGAAAAGTATGAATGTAACGTTATATGCAATTACATCTGGTGAAATTGCCGAAAAAAGTAAAATGAGTGTATGTGATTGGATAGAACAGCAGCAGGAAATTATGGAGAAAAGGAGTAATCATTATGGTATACATGTAGAGCTTAGATGCCAGTGGGCTGATTATGGTTACAGTTTTCATGATCGTTTTCTCATGGTGCTTAATTTAGATCAGGATACCTCTTCTGTCTGGTCACTGGGTACATCTGTGAATAGCCTTGGAAATAAACATCATATTATTCAAAGTGTGGAACATCCACAGATGATGATAGACGCATTTGAAGAATTATGGAATGAGTTGGATGCTCCGGAATGCCTGGTATGGAAGAAAGGAGTATGATGGAGAAGACAATAAAAAAAGATATTTGGGAAATGATCAGTTCGGTGAGTTATAGTACTCATATTGCTGGTAACGCAGGAAGGGCTGATCAGAAATTTTTTGAACATTTGCAGGAAGGTATTGCTGATAATGATTTGGATAAGATATATGAATTCATTGATGCGTATGAGAGGGGAAAAAGTATAAAACCTGATGAATTAGTCTGCAGATTGTTTCAAAAAGCATATAGGGAGGACTCTGCACGTTTATGCCAGCTTTTGGCAGAGAAAAATAACATTGTAGATTATTGGATATTTCTTTCAACTTGCTGTGAAACAGATATGCTTGTGGATTTTGCAAAGATGGATGTAGCATATCCTTGTTTCTATTATGAATGTGCCAGGATTTTGTTGAAACGGACATCGGGTATAGATGAAAAATGCAAAGAGGCAATAATTGCAGCGGTCAAGAGAATTGCTGACAGGGATTTGGCGTTGTGGGAGCGCTGGGTACAAAGAAAGGAACATAATACAAATTGGCAGCAGCTTCTTTTTAGCGTTCTTTCTAAAGTCAGCAGAGAAGCGCTGAAGCGTTTTGCACAGACAATCAATCTGGATATGATGCTGCAGAATCATAAAGAGGATATTGTGGCTTGGGAATTTGAAAGGTTATCGGATACATCAAAAAAATATATCTTAGAAAATATAAGTAAAGATATTTTGGAGAATTGGAATTTATTGTTCGAGAAAAAGAAGAAAAAACATGAGAATTTAAGAGAAATATGGTTTTCTGGTTACTTTAGTTTAATTTTGAATTCTCTTCAATATGATTTGAAAAATAAGGAGGAGTGGAAACTTAGTTTTTTAAATTACGAAAAAATATTAGAAAAAGATATGTATGCATGGTATGAGAAAACGACACATATGTGTTGCGCTTTTTTCTATGATATAACGCAGATATTTTATATTGTACTGGCAGGGCAGGAAAAGCAGATTATAGAGGCGGATGAAAGCGTGACTCAAAGTATCAGGAAGATACAGTTATTTATACGGCGGCATGAGGATTACTGGAAGGATCATGTTAAACAAAAAATAGAACTGGAACATAGACTAGAGGCGATGTTGTAGATTTAAGTGGAAATTCATAACCAGTAAAGGACAAAGGATGAATATTTTAATAGTAGGAAATGGATTTGATTTGGCACATGGTTTGCCCACGAAATATGCGGATTTTCTGAAGTTTATAGATTTTTTTTACAAGCATAAGGCACAAGAAAGTTCAGGATTAGAATTGATTGCGGGAGAGGATATCAATTGCTATAAGTATTTTACAGACTTATTTAACAGTAAACAAGATTCTGAATTTGATCAGTATTTATATGATCAATCAAGAAAAACAATTCATGAGTTAAGTGATTTGTGCAAGGATAATGCATGGATTAAATATTTTTCAGAGGTGTATAAAAGCAGAGAGCAAAAAGGAAAAGACGGGTGGATTGACTTTGAAAGTGAAATTTCCCTGATTATACAGACATTCAACAGTGTAAGCAGGGATATACAAGAGACCATACAAAAGGGAGGCGTAGGAACGGTGCTTTCACAAAGGCAATTAAACGTTCTTGCACTATTTTTGGAAAAGATGGATAGTTCATCAGGAATGGCGACCCATGTCTGGAAAAAAGAAGAAATTGACTTTTGGAAACAGAAACTTCTGGAAGATCTGAATAAACTTACACGTGCACTTGAAATTTATCTCTCAGATTATATTAGCAATTTTATGCTGGGAAATGGACTGCCAGATATAAAAAACTTGCCATATTTGGACAAAATTTTATCGTTCAACTATACATGTACATATCAGAGGATATACGGAGAACATCCGTTTTTGGAGTTTGATTATGTGCATGGAAAAGCTGATTTAAGGAATGATATCCAATCTACAAATATGGTGCTTGGAATTGATGAATATCTGGAAGGAGATGCGAGAGATAAAGACCTCGAATTTATAGAATTTAAGAAATTTTTTCAAAGAATACATAAGGAAACAGGGGGCTTATATGAAGGCTGGCTTGAGGAAATTCAGTCTGAGAAAAAAATATATGAAATATCAGCAATCGTTAAAGAGAATGGAATAGTTAAAAAGCATCACAGAGTAGTTAAGTACCATAAAGTTTTTATATTTGGACATTCATTAGACATTACGGATAAGGATATATTAAGAAAATTTATTTTAAACGAAAATGTTAAGATAATAATTTTTTACACCGATAAAGAGGATTATAAAAAGAAGATTATCAATCTGATAAAAATTATAGGGCAGGATGAATTGGTAAAGAGAACGGGTGGGAAAAATAAAACAATAGTGTTTCAAAAGATAAATACGTGCACATTGGAATCTGATTCCATGAGGGAAAAATAAAAAAGAATAAAGCAGGGGAAGATTTGTGAATCCAGACAATAGTGCATTTCAGTTTGCTCTGAATTCCAGAATATATGTGGATAAGACAGATCTTATTAGTATGCACGATGGAGAAAGAGATGAAGAAATGTCTTGTCAATGATTGACAATCGGTAGTATATCTGCTATATATGAGACATATATCTGAGAAAAATCGTTAACCGTTCGGTTATTTAATTTCCCTGTGTGACAATATGATAGAAATGATATACAGAAAAACATGACATATTAAAAGTAAAGGGTGATAAGATGCTTACAATTGTAAATGGAGTTACATCTAAACAGGTGCTTGCAAATGAAATTATAAATCTTTTGGAAACAATGGGATTAGACGGATATTTTTATTTGGGCTACCCTGTTTTAGGGGGAATTGATGGAAAAATTAAAGTTGATGCATTGTTAGTGAGCGAACAGACGGGTATTGTACTTTTTGATCTGGAAACATTAGCAGAAGAAAATATGGAAGATAAAATTCAGTTATTGGATGAACTATATAATAATATGGAAGCCAAGCTGAAAAGATATGGATATCTGTCAAAAAGACGAGTTTTACAAGTGCCGATTAATGTACTGTCTTATGCACCCCTTTATAAAACGAAGAGTGATGAAATTTGTACATCAATAGAAGAAGTAAAGGAATATTTAGAAAGTCTGGAATGGAAACAGGGCGAAGAATATTATAAGAAATTATTGGAAGCGATTCAGATGATTTCACAACTGAAAAAAAGAGGTGGCAGAAAAAATCTTCAGAAGGCTTCGTCAAGGGGATCAAAATTAAAAGCAATTGAAGACCAGATTTCCTGCCTGGACAAGTATCAAAGTAAGGCAGTCATTGAAACGGTAGAAGGTGTTCAACGAATCCGGGGTCTGGCAGGATCGGGAAAAACAATTGTTCTGGCATTAAAGGTAGCATATCTGTATACTATGTATGAAAATAAGATGATAGCAGTTACATTTAACAGCCGGGCATTAAAGGGTCAATTTATTCAACTGATCACAAACTTTATTGTTGAAAATACAAATGAGGAACCTGATTGGAGCAGAATTAAAATAATTCATGCATGGGGAAGTAAAAATTCAGAAGGTCTGTATTTCAATTTTTGTAAGGCAAATAATCTAGTTTGTTATGATTATATGGATGCGTGCCAGAAATATGGAAGAAATTCATCTGCTTTTGACAGAGTATGTGAAGAAGCCGTAGAATCAGTAACGAATCCCCAGCCATTGTATGATGTGATTTTAGTAGACGAAGCACAGGATTTTTCAAAATATTTTCTTCAGATGTGTTATATGTCACTCCCACATGAAAGCCGTATGCTTGTATATGCATATGATGAACTCCAAAGCCTGGATAACAAAAACGTTGAATCTCCGGAAGACATTTTTGGATACAGTAATGGACGGCCGAATGTAGTGCTTGATAACAGTAATGGTAAGGCGGAGGATATTGTCTTATCAAAATGTTATCGTAATTCAAGACCAGTTCTTATTACAGCACACAGCCTGGGATTTGGAATTTACAGAAAAAAAGAGGCACGGGAGGAAACATCGTTAGTTCAATTATTTGAAGATAAACAGTTATGGGAAGATATTGGATATACAGTGAAAGAAGGTGTGATCAGAGATGGAGAATTTGTAACGCTATATAGAACAGAAGAAACAAGTCCTGCATTTTTAGAGGATCATTCGTCAATTGACGATCTTATACAATTTAGAAGATTTGAAAATAATGTACAGGAAGCGGATTGGATAGTTGAAGATATCGAAAAAAATCTGCATGATGAAGAATTAAGATATCAGGACATTATGATCATTCACCCTGATCCCAAAATTACGAAGAGTTACGTGTCACATATCCGTGTTAAATTAATGGAAAAGGGAATTAAATCGCATATTGTTGGGGTACAGACAACACCAGATGATTTTTTTCAGGAGGATTCTATTGCAATCTCTCAGATTTACAGAGCAAAAGGAAATGAAGCAGCAATTGTTTATCTGATAAATGCGGATCTTTGCGCAAGAGGCATCAACTTATCAAGAAAACGAAATATTATATTTACTGCTATGACAAGATCGAAGGCATGGGTACGGGTTAGCGGAATCGGAGATGATATGGATCTGTTAATACAGGAGTTTAACAGCGTTAAGGAAAGGAATTTTCAATTAGAGTTCACGTACCCGGACAAATCACAACGAAAGAATATGAGAATTATTCATAGAGACATGACTCAAAATGAATTAAGAGATATCAGAAAAAGCAATTCTAATCTGGCGGATATTACCAGTAAACTTGCAAATGGAGAAATTCGAAAAGAAGATTTAGATGAAGATACTGTGAATCGCTTAAAGGATGTGCTGTATAATTGAAAGAACAAGAAAAAGTATTTCGAGAGTTAAAGAAAGTTACAAGGGAATTGATCAGATGTGGACTGGCAGAAGAATATAACTATCCTGTAATTCAACAAATGGATATTGTATGGGAAAAATATCAAAATATTTCGTTATATTTAAGGAATATGGATTACAGTACAATTTATGATGAAATAGAAAAAAATCATAATTATAATGTTAAATTGCCAGATGGCGGTATCATACAGTTGATGTATCGCTTTAATAGAACGGGAAAAGAATTGATTTCGCACAGATTGGGGTATTATCCATCACCGTCGTATGAACTTTATCAGAATGATCCGGAATTATACGATGTTGACTATATTTACGGAGATATTTTAAATAAATCTGTATTGCCTGTGATTATTCGAGCTGATTACAATCGAGATCCGGAGGAGAGCGAACTGCATCATCCATATTCACATATTACTTTAGGGGGATATAAAAATTGTAGAATTCCTGTAGATCGTCCAATATCACCGATGAAATTTGTGAAATTTATTATGGAACATTTTTATTATGTTCCGAGTTCACAGTTGGAATTCAATTTTGAAATTGAGGGTATAGTAGCTTTCGAAGAACATATTGCAGAAAAAGACATAAATAAGAGCAGAATAATAGTATGAAAATGGAGAATGAAATATGGAAATTGTTAGAGAATCTATATTCATACAAACAGCTATAAAATTATAGTGTAAATTATAGTAGAAAAGTAATTGACATATTCATGGTGGCAAGTTAATATAATATTAACAACAGGCAACAGGAGTGTCTGTCAAGCGTTGAAGTAAGGTGTTGTGCCAGGAGGCAGTGCCTTACCAGCTTTATAAGGGTTTAGCATTTACCACAATCTGGCTAGGGAGCAAAAGCTCTCAAAAGAAAATGCTGGGAGGCTCTGCCAAGTGCAGGGCCTTTCTTAATTTTATTATGAAAATAAAGGGAGTTGCGGAAAATATAGATGAGAACAGTTGTTGATTGTGTATCATCATTTATTCCTCTCTTATCAACAATCAACAGAGTATGAAATTGTTCTGGGAAGAAAAAATGTTGCGGTTAAACTTATAATAACGTTTGATAAGAAGGACTGTTTTCATTTGATGGGATTACAGGATTACATATATTATACGACAGATTGAAAAAAGATGTAAAATAGCAAGATTGCCTGATGGAAAATATTTATTCCATCAGGCAATCCTATGTAAACATTTCTTTAGTTTTGATTATTCTGCAGATTCTTTAGAAACAGAATTTTTCTTTTTTCTGGATTTACCAGAAATCATTTTATGACCGGAGTAGATAGCCATAATCATGCAGAGAAGAGAGCTGCAAGCAAAATATTTGTGAGCAGTTTTCATGTTTTTATAGCCGGTATAAAAGGTTCCAATCATGGCTGCCAATGCACCAAGTGACCAATATTTATGTGCTTTCATTTGAATATACCTCCTGCGTTTTTTTATATAATACCTCTTTTTAGAAAGCATGAAAACAGGAAATTTATAAATTCTGTTCTTTCTCAATCTGCTGTTCCTGTTCGTAGCTCTTCCCAAGGATCATATCAATATTGGCAGACACGGTACGAAACTCCCGTTCATAATTCCGGCGGTTAGAAAAATCTTCCCGTTGCATATTTCGCAATTCAATAAGTCGGTCTTTTTCAGCATAGAGGGATTTCGTGGAAGGCAGCTTATTTCCGACAGATTTTTCTTTCAGTGTTCGGAGAGCTGTATCATAAAGAGAAACTTTTTATTTTTATGGTAATAGCTGTTTAGTTTCTGACATTCAGATTACAAACCTGTTTGCGGCAGAGTTATTGATGCCGTATGAAGTCTTTCGGAAAAATTTCTTTGCACATATGAACGAATTGGAAATAACTCCCGGGAAGGTACGGTTGGATGAGGCTATCCGTCTGATTGTTTGTCAGATGAGTGATTTTTTGGTTCCTTATGTGATTAGCATAAATTAAGTCTGCGAAGCAAACGATACTCCTTGGGCTTTGCACAAGGAGATTCATATTTATTGTATTTCGCAGTGTATTACTGGACGCGGAGTGAACAGTAACCAGTAAATAAACAATTTATTGACAAATAACTGACCAGATGTAATAATACCACTCAGAGATAGTATTTGGACTCAAAACTATACTCTGGCTGAAATCACTGGAATCTTATATAAAAGCAGCCAGCCGGAATCCGGAAACGGGAACGGAGGGATGTATGTAATTTTAAAAGATACGAGCCGGTATTTATGATACAAAAAATCAGATTTCCAATAATCTATGGAATAGTAAAACATATTTTATGTATCAGAAACAGGACTCAATATACAGGGAATCAATCAGAAGCGTTTCAGGGTCAAAGTGTATCCTGATGCGCTTTTTTTGCAGATCATAAAGGTATATTTCCTTTTTATGGTGCTGCTTGACTCTGATTTTTCCCGCAGGAAAGGACTATATAAGATGACAATAGAAATGTTAAAAGGAAAAATCCACAGAGCAACTGTTATCCAGGCTGAACTGGATTATGTGGGAAGCATTACTGTGGATGAAGAACTGCTGGAAGCTGCCGGAATACTGGAATATGAGAAAGTTCAGATTGTAGATGTGAACAATGGCAGTCGATTCGAGACATACACAATCTGCGGAAAACGCGGAAGCGGTATGATCTGTCTGAACGGAGCAGCAGCAAGATGTGTAAGCACAGGTGACAAGATTATCATCATGGCTTACGCAGGATATGAGCCTGAAGAGGCACGCACTCATAAGCCTGCAGTTGTATTTGTAGATGAAGAGAATAAGATCAGCAGAGTGACCAATTATGAGAAACATGGTCTGCTGAAAGACATGGCCTGAAAACGTTGATATCAGATTAGAGGCTATCATAAGATGAAAGTGAATTCAGAAAAGAGGCTATCTCAAAATCTATGATACCGGTCCATTGACCGAGAAAGAGGAGATAACAATGCAGGTAACAAAAACAGTAGAAGAAACAAGAAAACAGATCAAAGCATGGAAAAAAGAAGGTAAAACTATAGGTCTTGTTCCAACAATGGGATTTCTTCATGAGGGACATGCAAGTCTGATCAAAAAATGCAGAGAACAGAACGACATTGTAGTTGTGTCTGACTTTGTCAATCCAACACAGTTTGGTCCGACAGAGGATCTTGAGGCATATCCAAGAGATTTCGAACGCGACAGCAAACTCTGTGAAAGTCTTGGCACAGACCTGATCTTCTGCCCTGAACCTTCTGAAATGTATCATGATCCCCATGCATTTGTAAGTATCGATACATTATCTGAGACACTTTGTGGAAAAACACGTCCTATCCATTTCAAAGGTGTGTGCACAGTTGTAACCAAGCTGTTCCATATTGTAGCCCCGGACAGAGCATATTTCGGACAGAAGGATGCTCAGCAGCTGGCCATCATCCGCAAAATGGTCCAGGATCTGAATTTTGATATAGAAATCGTAGGCTGCCCGATTGTCCGTGAAGAGGACGGACTGGCAAAATCCTCCAGAAATACATATTTAAGCGATGAAGAGAGAAAGGCTGCTCTCTGTCTGTCCAGATCCGTAAAACTCGGACAGGAAATCATTCACGCAGGCATTTCCGCAGAAGAACTTCTCGGCAAAATGCGTGCAGTGATCGAGGCAGAGCCTCTGGCAAAAATCGATTACGTTTCCATGGTAGATGCACTTACCATGCAGCCTGTGGAAAAAGCTGATCATAATGTTCTCGTAGCAATGGCTGTCTATATTGGCAAAACAAGACTGATCGATAACTTCAGCTACGAGGTATAATATATGGAAAATATTTTAAAGAAAATAGGAAAAATCAGCAGTTTTGCATCCAGATATATTGGAATCATCATCATTGCCTTTTCATGCCTTGCCTTTTTCTGGAGGGATGGATTTGCATGGATGACAAATTATACATCTGTTTTTCTGGGCGTGATCATGTTTGGTATGGGACTGACCATACGTCTGGAAGACTTCCGGGCAATTTTTTCCAGACCAAAGGAAGTGATCATTGGCGCAGTTGCACAGTATACGATCATGCCAGTCGTAGCCTGGGTATTGTGTAAAGTTATGAATCTTCCCGCAGATCTGGCTCTGGGTGTGATTCTTGTGGGATGCTGTCCTGGTGGAACAGCCAGCAATGTGATCACCTATATTGCAGGCGGTGATGTTGCACTTTCAGTAGGAATGACCATCGTTTCCACTCTGGCTGCTCCTGTTATGACTCCATTTCTTGTGTACATTCTGGCAGGTGCCTGGGTGGAAGTATCCTTCTGGGCAATGGTACTTTCTGTTGTAAAAGTAATTCTGGTTCCTGTACTTCTTGGAATCCTTCTCCGTACACTTGCAGGAGATCATGTAGATAAAGTTTCAGATGTTATGCCATTGATCTCTGTTGTAGCCATTGTTATGATCATTGGCGGAATCGTGGCAATTAATGCAGAGAAAATCTTAAGCTGCGGAGTTCTGGTCCTTGGCGTTGTTGCGATCCACAATTTCTGTGGTATGATGCTTGGGCTCCTTGCAGCAAAAATTTTCCATGTAGAATATACACGGGCAACAGCTATAGCTATTGAAGTGGGCATGCAAAACAGCGGACTGGCAGTTTCTCTGGCAGCAGCTAACTTTGTAGCCAATCCACTGGCAACTCTTCCAGGTGCTATTTTCAGTGTATGGCATAATATTGCAGGCTCCATCTTTGCAGGAATCCGCCGTTCCGGCGTAGAAAACAGGACACGCACAGGTGAAAATGGTGTGTCAGCAGCATAAATAACAAGGGAACGTAGAAAACAAAAAATCCCCGGAATCCTTGGCTTAACAGTGATAAGAAACTAATTTGCTTATCTACTGCCAGCTAACGGATTCCGGGGCAAAAATAACTACTTGAATTTTTTTGCTTTTATGACATCTATAATTATCCCTTTGTTTTTTATAAGCTTTATTCGCCAACTCTCAATTTCTCAGCATTTTGAACGGAATATCCCATATCATAGGCTTTTTTGAAAACACTTTGATTTCTGACTAATCCGGCATCCATCACGTTTGCTGCATATATCTTTCCTGCAATCTTGTATTCTTCCAGATGTTCTACAAAACCATCCAGATCACCAAGCGGTCTTTCAATGATGTCCTCGCCCAGACCAGCCGATATAATATAGTAAACTTCTTTTTTACCAAGATGCTGCCAGATAGGATAAGTGCGGTCAATAAAGGTCTTCATCTGGGCACTGATTCCATAAAAATAAACCGGAGTAGCCAGTACAAGTACATCTGCTTTCCGAAACATTCCGAGTATTTCAGCCATGTCATCTTTTAATACACAGGTACCGCCATTTCTCATACAGCCGTCGCAGGCTCTGTACCATGTTCACCTGATGTCCTTTTGCTTCTGCACCTTTTTTGAACTGCTCACAGCTAAACAGTTCTCTGACTGTATTTTCATATACCACACATTTCTCTGCCTTCTTAATCTTTTTGGCATATTTTTTACTGTTAGTAAAGAATGTCATGGTTCGACCCTATGAAGTACGGCCCTATAAAGTATAGATATTTATCTACAATCTCCCAGTAGCCGCTCTTAGGCGAACCATTCTTCTTAATGACAGCTATGGCTTACGCATCCATGCTCGCCACATGTATGTCCTTCCCCGTGGTTGTGCTCGTGATGAGAACACTTCACATTTGGATTATACGCAAGTGTTTCATTGATAAAGGCTTCTACCGCTTCATCTGCATCTCCGGAAACTCCTCCGAAAAGCTTAATACCGGCTGCCGCTAAAGCTGTCTGTGCGCCCCCTCCGATTCCGCCACAGATCAAAACATCTGCATTCAATGCATTAAGAACTCCTGCCAATGCGCCATGTCCGCTTCCGTTGGTATCTACTACCTCTGAATGTACCACTTTCCCTTCTTCTACATCATAAATCTTAAATGTTTCTGTGTGTCCAAAGTGCTGGAAAATCTGTCCGTTTTCATATGTTACTGCTATTCTCATAATACCTTCTCCTTTTTCCACTGCATATTTTTGATAAAGCTCCTGCTTGTAACATCCTCCAAGGTTGCAGTCGCTACTTTGACCATCGCAGATTCTGAAATCCCCGCCCTCAATTCTAAGCGGATGTCCATCAATAAGTGCATCTGCTATTTTCTTCCTGGCAATCTCGTAAATTCGTTGAACTGTTGTTCTTGCGATCTGCATAGATACTGCACACTGCTCCTGACTGTAACCTTTCTTGTCCAAAAGACGAATTGTTTCATACTCATCTACCGTCAGAATAATGGGGGCTTTTTTCTCCGTATCATCTGCCGGAAGAAATTCTAAAACATTGGGAAAATGGCAGACTTTTCTGCATTTTATTGGTCTTGGCATAAACTGCTCCTTTCTTGTTATAATATAATAGTTCTATAAAGGGCATATGTCAATAACATTTTTGACATATGCCTTTTTAACCAAATCAAGTAAGTCCCCTGCTTCAATTGCGAAGAGCAAACGGGCATCGGAGAGACTTCTGGAAAGCAGTACGAAATATCTTGAAGAGAAGCTGAAACTCACAGTCAACAGAGAGAAGCTTAATGAGATACTGACTGGTTATCTCCATTACTATGGCATCACTGACAATTCAGAGAGAATTACAGCATTTCGTTATAATGTTATGAAAAGCTACAATTTTAAATATCAGGGGAGATCGAGGTCTCTTATCTTCAAATATTCCACAAGCTTAAAAGACATTCTCAACAGAAACTCTGTCATGGGATCGTTTAAATCGGCTTTACCTATTTCAATGATTTTTTCCATTCGATAAGCCAGCGAATTCCTGTGAATACACAAAATGTTAGCTGTTTCCTTATTGTTATGGAAACACTGTAGATATACCTCAAGTGTATGGTAAAGTTCATTTCCCGTTCTCTGGTCATATTTATTCAGTCTGTAAAGGGCAGGGTGGATATAATCTGCAAGTTTTTCTGGTTCTTTGATCTTGTTCATCATTTCGTAGAACTCAATTTCAGAATACCGATGAATTTGATGCTCCATCGGATACCTTTGATCCCATGATATTTCCTTCTTAAGGTTATCAGGGATTCTGTGATTCCATTCAAGAACTGTCCGCGCCTGCTGATAAGCTCTGTAAAATTCATCCATTTTTGAAAAAACCAGGGAGATTCCTACATCCAGATGATACTCTGCCATCGTTTTAAGCATTATTTTTTGAGTATCTACAAATATAACAGAACTCTGATCTGGTACAAGCAGGACTAGTGCATTGTCGTGGACAGTCATATATGCTTCCGGAAAGATATGTCGGAATCACAGGATAAAGCTGCTGCTTTAATTTATTTTCCTTCAAAAATGTCTTCGGTTGGATACAA
>NZ_JBWJVQ010000021.1:0-9844 GCF_056339875.1 Blautia sp. ZXY-1-C6 | reverse complement strand
CTCTTCCACAGGCCTGTCCTGCATTTTCAGCATCTGTCTGTGGATGGGATTATGTATGGCACCATATCCATATTCGCATATCTCATAGCTGTCAGGATTCAGCATGGGGATCATACAGATACGAACCTTATCCAGAAGTTTACGAACTTCATAACTTTCTCCGATGGTCCAGTTGCTTTCATAGGATCTGCAGTAATCTTTTGCAATGGACAAAAGATATTCCGGGAGATTTCTGTCTCCGCTTTCCACTCCGCTCAGACAGATAATGCAGGTATCACCCTTTCCAATCTCAAGCATGGGGATCATTCTGTCATCATGACTTCTTCCGATCACTCTGAACTGGACAAAATTTCCATATCTCTGTCCGAGTTCCCACAATGCGAAGTATATTTTTTCATAAGTTCCCATCTGTTCTGTTGACATACATTCTTTCCTCCTTTTTGGCAAATGTTCAGCAGCTTGAATCAGATTCCGGATTCTGACCTGTATGGACGGCTGAATGGCTGCCTTATTATTATATATATGAAAAGAGACAGGCCATAAGACCTGTCTCTTAAAAATAATTGGATTATATTTACATTTCTTTTTTACGTCTTCTTATCAGTACGTAACCACCTGCAAGAACAGAAGCTGCAGCAAGAGCCAGCATAGTTCCGATCGGTGATTCATCACCTGTGGATACTGCTGATTTCGCTGTTCCGTTTGCTCCATCTGCATAGGTGGTAGGAGTTACATCTGTAGTTCCTCCATCTGTAGTTCCGTCGCCGGATCCTGTTCCGTCTCCGTTTGTTCCGTTTGCACCTGGTGTGGTAGTGGCCTGTGTCAGAGGAGCTGCCTTGAACTGATAGGACAGAACTTCGGAAGCATCTGTTTCCTGCCAGTCATTTCCACTGTATACCTGTTTATTATATTTAATATAGATGGTATATGTTTTCTCTGTATCTGTATAAATACCATCCTTTGCACCAATCTTCCATGATGGATTCCATGAAGATGGATTGGAAGACATACTCCATCCTGAAGGAACCCATCTTACATCTCCCTCTCCTGGATTATTATTCTGTGTACCCGCACCAATTACCTTGAAGTCATAAAAAGTTTTGGGATAGAACACAAGTGCTTTCTCAAATCCCTGTACAACACTCTCTTTTACATCGGGTACTACCGGAGTATGAGATGGTGTAGGTATAACAGGACGTTCTTTTGGATTAGGCTGGAACATTACAGAGCCATAATTACTCTTATCCTTATCACTGATCACACATACATAAATATCAACATCATAGTCAGGAAGATCAGTAACTTTTGCTGTTACATTTGTATCAGCCTCAATAGGCGCGCCTACTCTGGAAGTATCGATTGTTGGTGCTTTCTCACCACGTTTTACCCAGTCAATATAATAGGTACCTTTTACATTTGACTGGAACTTAATTTTAACAGTACTACTTCCTGACCATTTGCATTCTTTTCCTGTTACTTTCAGTTTTTCTTCTGCAGGAGTTGGGGTAGGGGACGGTTCTGTTGTACTGACTAAAGTTCCGTCTTCTCCGATTTTAAGGCTGGAATCTCCCTCATATGTAATCTGAGAAAGAACATCTGTCAGTTTCACATCAGTAACAGCGTCATCCAGCTTTACTTCTGCCTTCCGGCGCTAGCCTCCTGAACAGCAACACCAATGGCAGAGCCTGTAACAGCACCGCTTACATTGATCACACCGTCTTTGGCAAGCACAAGGTTACTTGCAGCTTCAAAAGAATTTGTAACTGTATTTCCTGTAACACTTACAGTTCCACGAATATTGACAGTTCCCTCACTGTAAATCGCACCGCCTGCTGCTGCGGAGTTTGCTGTGGATGGTACCACCCAGAAGATATACATTTGCACCGGCAGCATTGTTGACCGCACCGCCATTTCCGGTTGTGGTATTTCCTGTCAGAGTTGTACCGTCAATCAATGCATAATTACCACTTGCTACTTCTACAATCGAACCGGTAACGTCATCGCCTGTACCATCAACAGTTAAACTGCCTGAACCGATAGCATTTCCATCTGAATCAGTCACAGAACCGCCTGCCATCTGAAGATTACCACCATTAACAGTAAACATACTCTCAGTAAAGCCGGCTACACGTTTAATTGTAGTATTATCTTCAGCAGCAACCAGCATGATATTCTTCTTTTCAGGGACATTTATTGTATTGTTGACTTCAATGGTTCCTTTTAATTTTACATAAGTAGGTTCACCATTTATCATATCCTCACAGTCCGGTACTGCTGCGAACGCTTCTTCCAAAGAAGTAAAGGACTTTTCGCCAATCACAATCGCAGAACCTGCCTCAGCAGCCTGCTCATCAGTTTCTTCAGCAGCCGGTGCCTCTGTAGGATCAGCTGCTTCTGATCCTACAGAGGCACCGGCTGCTGAAGAAACTGATGAGCAGGCTGCTGAGGCAGGTTCTGCGATTGTGATTGGCGAAAAGTCCTTTACTTCTTTGGAAGAAGCGTTCGCAGCAGTACCGGACTGTGAGGATATGATAAATGGTGAACCTACTTATGTAAAATTAAAAGGAACCATTGAAGTCAACAATACAATAAATGTCCCTGAAAAGAAGAATATCATGCTGGTTGCTGCTGAAGATAATACTACAATTAAACGTGTAGCCGGCTTTACTGAGAGTATGTTTACTGTTAATGGTGGTAATCTTCAGATGGCAGGCGGTTCTGTGACTGATTCAGATGGAAATGCTATCGGTTCAGGCAGTTTAACTGTTGATGGTACAGGCGATGACGTTACCGGTTCGATTGTAGAAGTAGCAAGTGGTAATTATGCATTGATTGACGGTACAACTCTGACAGGAAATACCACAACCGGAAATGGCGGTGCGGTCAACAATGCTGCCGGTGCAAATGTATATCTTCTGGGTGGTACTATCACAGCAAACTCCGCAGCAGCAGGCGGTGCGATTTACAGTGAGGGAACTGTCAATATTCGTGGAACTGTAAGTGTTACAGGAAATACAGTTACAAATTCTTTTGAAGCTGCAAGTAACCTTGTGCTTGCCAAAGACGGTGTGATCAATGTAAGCGGTGCTGTTACAGGCTCTGCCATTGGTGTTGCTGTTCAGGAGGCTAGCGCCGGAAGAACAGTAGTAAAGCTGGATGACGCTGTTACTGATGTGAAACTGACAGATGTTCTTTCTCAGATTACATATGAGGGAGATTCCAGCCTTAAAATCGGAGAAGACGGAACTTTAGTCAGTACAACAGAACCGTCCCCTACCCCAACTCCTGCAGAAGAAAAACTGAAAGTAACAGGAAAAGAATGCAAATGGTCAGGAAGTAGTACTGTTAAAATTAAGTTCCAGTCAAATGTAAAAGGTACCTATTATATTGACTGGGTAAAACGTGGTGAGAAAGCACCAACAATCGATACTTCCAGAGTAGGCGCGCCTATTGAGGCTGATACAAATGTAACAGCAAAAGTTACTGATCTTCCTGACTATGATGTTGATATTTATGTATGTGTGATCAGTGATAAGGATAAGAGTAATTATGGCTCTGTAATGTTCCAGCCTAATCCAAAAGAACGTCCTGTTATACCTACACCATCTCATACTCCGGTAGTACCCGATGTAAAAGAGAGTGTTGTACAGGGATTTGAGAAAGCACTTGTGTTCTATCCCAAAACTTTTTATGACTTCAAGGTAATTGGTGCGGGTACACAGAATAATAATCCAGGAGAGGGAGATGTAAGATGGGTTCCTTCAGGATGGAGTATGTCTTCCAATCCATCTTCATGGAATCCATCATGGAAGATTGGTGCAAAGGATGGTATTTATACAGATACAGAGAAAACATATACCATCTATATTAAATATAATAAACAGGTATACAGTGGAAATGACTGGCAGGAAACAGATGCTTCCGAAGTTCTGTCCTATCAGTTCAAGGCAGCTCCTCTGACACAGGCCACTACCACACCAGGTGCAAACGGAACAAACGGAGACGGAACAGGATCCGGCGACGGAACTACAGATGGAGGAACTACAGATGTAACTCCTACCACCTATGCAGATGGAGCAAACGGAACAGCGAAATCAGCAGTATCCACAGGTGATGAATCACCGATCGGAACTATGCTGGCTCTTGCTGCAGCTTCTGTTCTTGCAGGTGGTTACGTACTGATAAGAAGACGTAAAAAAGAAATGTAAATATAATCCAATTATTTTTAAGAGACAGGTCTTATGGCCTGTCTCTTTTCATATATATAATAATAAGGCAGCCATTCAGCCGTCCATACAGGTCAGAATCCGGAATCTGATCCAAGCTGCTGAACATTTGCCAAAAAGGAGGAAAGAATGTATGTCAACAGAACAGATGGGAACTTATGAAAAAATATACTTCGCATTGTGGGAACTCGGACAGAGATATGGAAATTTTGTCCAGTTCAGAGTGATCGGAAGAAGTCATGATGACAGAATGATCCCCATGCTTGAGATTGGAAAGGGTGATACCTGCATTATCTGTCTGAGCGGAGTGGAAAGCGGAGACAGAAATCTCCCGGAATATCTTTTGTCCATTGCAAAAGATTACTGCAGATCCTATGAAAGCAACTGGACCATCGGAGAAAGTTATGAAGTTCGTAAACTTCTGGATAAGGTTCGTATCTGTATGATCCCCATGCTGAATCCTGACAGCTATGAGATATGCGAATATGGATATGGTGCCATACATAATCCCATCCACAGACAGATGCTGAAAATGCAGGACAGGCCTGTGGAAGAGTATGAATGTAATGCCAGGGGAATTGATCTGCGCAGAAATTTTCCGACTAATTATTATCAGCGGAAAAGAGTGAATCAGGAGCCTGCCAGTGAGAATGAGACTCGTGCCCTGATCAGCATTTTTCAGGAATATTCAAGCCTTGGCCTGCTTACATTCAGTTATTCCAGAGGGAAGATCGTTTACTGCAGACAGGAGAAAGGCTTTGCCTACAATCAGAAAAATTACAGACTGGCAAGGCATTTACAGAAATGTTCCGGCTATCGTCTGGAAAAAGGGATTGCAGGTGGTGCGAGAGTCAAAAAAGCCGGAGCAAAACCTGAGATGGGATCTCCGGAACAGTTTTATGCGGAAGTAATCCGTCAGCCCTCTCTGGCAATTGAGATTCCGGAATACCGCAAGGACGATATGGAAGAACTGCGTCTGATTCCACTTGAATATCTTTATTCTTTAAACAGCGGCATATTGGCAAACGCATAAATCCGTCACACAGTCAAAGAAAAACAGTCTCTGAAAATAAAAAGTAATAAAAACATGTAAAAACAGAGATTAGCGTTTGACATAAAGCCATAGATTCTGTATGATAAAAAGAGTGCCCCGAAATGTTGTAAACAGAAAGATGAGGAATCAATAGTGAATAATAATACACAGGAAAGTAAAATACAGTTAGAATATATCAATAAATGTACAGAGCTTGTGAAGGAAAAATATAAAAAGGCGCCAGCTTTCTTTATCCAGAATGCAGGCTGCCAGATGAATTCCCTGCAGACGGATACAGTGGCCGGTATCGTGAAACGTATGGGCTATACAGAAGTATCCAGAGAAGAAGATGCAGATGTTGTCATCTATAACACCTGCACAGTCCGGGAGAATGCAAACCTGAAGATTTACGGTCATCTTGGCCATCTGAAAAGTATTAAGAAAAAGAATCCTGAACTGAAGATTGTATTGTTTGGCTGCATGATGCAGGAGCCGGAAGTAATTGAGAAGATCCACAAAGAATATTCTTTTGTTGATCTGGTTTTCGGTACCCATAACTTCCATAAGTTTCCGGAGCTTTTCTACAGAAGCTTAAATACGGAGGGACAGATCATTGATGTCTGGAAGGAATCTGATGAAATCGTGGAGGGTATGCCTTCTGACCGTAAATATTCCTTTAAAACGGGTGTCAATATTATGTTTGGCTGCAATAATTTCTGCAGTTACTGTATTGTACCATATGTAAGAGGAAGAGAGAAGAGTCGCGAACCGGAGGCGATCATAGAAGAGATCAAGGGTCTGGTGGCTGACGGTGTAACGGAAGTTATGCTTCTGGGACAGAACGTTAATTCCTATGGAAAGACACTGGAACATCCGGTTACTTTTGCACAGCTTCTGAAACAGGTGGAAGCAATTGAAGGATTAAAGAGAATCCGTTTCATGACTTCCCATCCGAAGGATCTGTCTGATGAACTGATCCGGACAATGGCAGAGAGCAAAAAAGTGTGCCATCACCTTCACCTTCCCATGCAGTCCGGAAGCAGCCGAATCTTAAAGATCATGAACCGCCGTTATGACAAAGAAAAGTATCTGGAGCTTGTAGACAAGATCCGTAATGCCGTACCGGATATTTCCCTTACTACAGATATCATTGTAGGTTTTCCGGGAGAAACGGAAGAGGATTTCCAGGATACTCTGGACGTTGTGGAAAAATGCGATTTTGATTCTGCGTTTACCTTTATTTATTCCAAAAGAAGCGGCACACCTGCTGCCAAAATGGAGAATCAGGTACCTGAGGATGTAGTAAAAGACCGTTTTGACCGTCTTCTGGCTCTGGTTCAGGAAAAAGGCCGAAAGGCTTCTTCCCGTTTCGAGGGAACTGTTCAGGAGATCCTTGTAGAGGAAGAAAGCAGAGAAAAAGGTATCTTTACAGGAAGAACAGAATATAACCTTCTGGTCCATTTCCCGGGATGTCAGGATCTGATCGGTAAATATGTAAAAGTAAAACTGGATACCTGCAAGGGATTCTATTATTTCGGAAGCCTTGCAGAATAAAAACATTGAAAAATACTAACTGTTTACGAACAGTAATATAAAGGACTTCTACAGAAGCCCATATCAATTTGGATATAGAGGGTGGAAGATAAAAGTGAAACAAAATAAATACGAAATAGATATGTGTAACGGAACCATCATGGACAAGCTGATTTCCTTTTCACTGCCGCTGATGCTGTCCGGAATCCTGCAGCTGATGTTTAATGCTGTGGATATCATAGTGGTGGGAAGATTTAGCGGAAGTCAGGCACTTGCAGCCGTAGGCTCAACCACAGCACTGATCAATGTGTTTACCAATCTGTTTATTGGTATCTCACTTGGTGCGAATGTACTTGCTGCCCGGTTCTATGCGGCAGGAAAAGACCGGGAAATGTCAGATACCGTTCATACGGCTGTAACTCTTGCACTGGTAAGCGGTATCGTCATGGCATTTGTGGGACTGATTTTTTCCAGATGGGCTCTGGAATTGATGGGTACCCCGGATGATGTGATCGGACAGTCTGCACTGTATATGAAAATCTATTTTCTGGGTATGCCGTTTTTTATGCTTTATAATTATGGAGCTGCAATTTTGCGGGCTGTAGGAGATACGAAACGTCCACTGATCTTTCTGGTTATTTCCGGTATTGTAAATGCAGTACTGAATCTGATCCTCGTGATCATGTTTCATATGGATGTGGCGGGCGTAGCCATTGCTACTGTGATTTCCCAGTTAATTTCCTGCATTCTGGTACTCAGATGTCTGCGTACATCGAAAACCAGTTACCAGCTTCATTTTGGAAAATTAAGGATCAATACTGTTTATTTAAAACAGATTTTCCAGGTTGGGATTCCGGCCGGGATCCAGAGCACAGTCATTAATCTGTCAAATGCTCTGCTTCAGTCCTCGGTTAATTCCTTTGGATCGACCGCCATGGCAGGGTATACGGCGGCCAATAATATTTTCGGTTTTCTGTATGTGGCGGTGAACTCTGTCACACAGGCATGTATGAGCTTTACCAGTCAGAACTATGGTGTGCATAAATTTAAACGTATGGATAAGGTTCTGGTCGACTGTCTTATTATTTCCGTAGTTACCTCCTTTTCCCTTGGATGCGGTGCATATTTCTTCGGTTCTGAGATTCTTAAGATTTATACTGCCGATCCGGAAGTGATCCGCTGCGGACTGGAAATCCTGTCTTACACTACCGTACCTTATTTTCTCTGCGGGATTATGGATCTGTTTCCGGGTGCCCTGCGTGGAATGGGACATTCCGGCGTTCCAATGATCCTGTCAGTGATCGGAACAGTAGGAACCAGGATCGTATGGATATTTGGAATATTCCCGCATCACAGATCACTGGCTGTTCTGTTTATTTCCTATCCTGCATCCTGGATGCTGACGATCATTATGCAGGTCACCTGTTTTTATTTTGTCAGAAGAAAAGTGCATAGAGTATAGGTCTTTGAGCTTTCGCGAAAAATAATTGCCGGCAGAATATTACCGGCGGTTATTTTCTGTGAGAGCTCTTTTTTGTGTTACTGCTGCTTACTCTGTCCACAGTAACTAATCTTTTTTGTTTCCGATATGAAAAAACAGTATTGACAAATACCCCATAAGGGTATATAGTGACTACTGTAAAGATACCCCGTAAGGGTATTTTGAAATCGTTATATGTTTCAGAAATTTAGATAAAACAGAGCTTATTTATAAAAATGTACTCTCGGAGTCTTTATTGCACTTGCTTTTACGGCTGATTTTTCGCCAGATGCACCCGCATTTTATCAACGTACGCACCGCGTACGCCTCAAAAATTCGGGCACATCTGACAAAAAATCTTCTCATAAAATCAAGTACAAAAAGGTTCCGAGTAGCATAAAAATCAGAAGGAGGATTTCCCATATGGCAGATACACAGGAGAAAAAAGTCTGTCCTGCTGCAGCAAAACACACAATGCGTTCTGAGGAGGAGAGAAGAAGAAGCTGATCAATCGTCTTGAACGTCTCGAAGGACAGATCCGAGGAGATTATCGGTCTGCTGGGGATCTGATGCGGTACTGTTCATCGATATCCTGATCCAGTCCGCAGCAGTCAACGCAGCAGTGAACGCATTTAACAAAGAACTGCTTGCCAGCCATATCCGCAACTGTGTGGCAAGAGATATCCGCGAGGGCAAGGATGAGACGATTGATGAGCTGGTGGCTACTTTGCAGAAACTGATGAAGTGAAGGCTGTGTGTTCAGACTATTATAGCATCAGAGTACAGCAGAATAAAGATCTGGGAACTGCAAAGCAACAGAGCAGTAGATATCAGGTAAGGAACAACAAGTCGTAGGAGGAATAGAAATGGAACAATACAATGTAACCGGAATGAGCTGTGCGGCCTGCAGCAGCAGAGTGGAGAAGGCCGTATCCAGGGTTCCGGGTGTGACATCCTGTTCGGTCAGTCTGCTGACCAACTCCATGGGAGTAGAGGGAACTGCCGGTTCAGGTGAGATCATCAAGGCTGTACAGGATGCAGGATACGGAGCATCCTTAAAGGGGGCATCCGGGGAGCAGATATCTGCTTCTGCGGCAGAGGAGGCACTGGAAGACCATGAAACACCGGCGCTGAAACGAAGGCTGATCGCATCTGTAGGCTTTCTGCTTGTGCTGATGTATTTTTCCATGGGACATATGATGTGGGCCTGGCCTCTTCCGGCATGGTTTAATGATAATCATATTGCCATGGGACTGGTGCAGCTTCTTCTCGCCGGAATCATAATGGTCATTAACCAGAAATTTTTTGTCAGCGGATTTAAGAGCCTGTGGCATCGTGCACCAAATATGGATACCCTTGTGGCACTTGGCTCCATGGCATCCTTTTTGTGGAGTGTTTATGTACTTTTTGCAATGACAAGGGCACAGGTAGACGGAGATTCGGCGGCAGTTATGAATTACATGATGGAGTTCTATTTTGAATCTGCAGCCATGATCCTTACCCTGATCACAGTTGGAAAAATGCTGGAAGCCCGATCTAAGGGAAAGACAACGGATGCGCTGAAAGGTCTGA
>NZ_JBWJVQ010000020.1:0-10505 GCF_056339875.1 Blautia sp. ZXY-1-C6 | reverse complement strand
TGACGGTGGAAGCCAATAAATGTATCTTTGTGACGGTAATGCTGTAATTCGTGTAGCAGCATAAAACGCATATCATCAGGATTCAGTTTCGGAAATTAAATGGATGGGAATGTAAATTCTGGGATGTATTATTCCGATTAAAACTGGTGATTTTAAAAATGCAGTACTGTAGACTGATACTGGGTGAGAGATTTTAAGTTCCTTTAAACAATTGTAATAAATAGTTTTTACCTGCTGATTTTGAAGCGGGAGAGCAGATCTTTTTATGGAACGTACATAGTTTAATGAATGAAGGGTGAGGACTGACATAATCATAACACCCGTTATCCATATTAGAAAGAGTATGGTATTCAAGCCTCCAGAAAATTGACTACTGATGGAAACTGAAAAATCATTCACCTGGTTTAACAAAATATTTTGTGTATTACTGGTAAGTTCGGATAGCGTGTCCGTACCAGAGTTAAGTCCTGAGTCAGTTTGAAAAAAATGTAACCATGAAAAAAGTTGTGAGCCATGAATCTGTACAGGAAAAAATGGCACGGCAAGTAATAAAAATAAAAGAAAACAGAGATGGTACTGTGTAGTCAGCAGATAAATATTTTTTCAGAAGTTTTTTTGTTCCGATTATTACAAGTGTAAAAATACATATGAAGATATTACTGATTAAAAAGTGGATGATCCAGTTGCTCATTCAAAACCTCCTATTTCTGATGTTTTGATAATAAATGGCGTAAGTTATCAATTTCTGTTGAAGAGAGCTTATCGTCTTCAAGGTAAGAAGCCAGCATAGAAGAAAGATTTCCATTATAATATCGCTTTAAAAAAGAATTGCTTTCCTGGCGTATATATTCATCTTCTTGGACTAATGGAGTATAGACAAATACCCGGCTTTGTTTTTCGTAGGAAAGAGCTTTTTTGGAAACAAGTCTCTTGATAAGAGTTTGGACATTGCTTTTGGACTCCAGCTGGTAGTTAGAGTAAGTTTTTCTGTAATTTCATTTGTATTGATGGGAGCATACTTCCATACAATTTTCATAACTTCAAATTCGGCTTCTGAAATCTGGGGTAGTGACATAATAAAATCCTCCTGCTAAATCCTACATATGTAATAAATATATTATATTACTTGTAGAAGAAAAAAGTCAAATGGCAGATGATATATAGAATATAAAATTAATAATGTAGAGGCAATAAAGGTGAAAAAGATAGAAATTATTGAGAGAATCACAGATGCTAATGGAAGCATAAGTGAAAACATATTGACTAGCTGGGAACATAAAAACCAATTCATACCGGAAATTATAAGGTTTGGAGAATTAAAAATATATCTACAGGAACGAATTGTTAAAAAGAATGATAGTGATGTTCATCTTTCAAAATATGAATATGATATTTTACTTCTTTTAGCGAAAAGTCCAGGTAGAATATTTGGAAAAGAAATGGTTTATGATCTGGTATGGAATGAACCTTATTCCGGTGATTATAATGTGGTTATGCGACATATCTGCAATATCAGAGAAAAAATAGAAGATGATCCTGGACAACCATTATATATACAAACAGTACGAGGTGTAGGATATCGGTTTAACGGGAATTTAGGCAGCAAGTGAAATCGCTGCCTATTATTATGGTTTTACAAAGAAGGGAGTGGGTTATGAGAAGATCTTTGGATTTCAGGATAGCATCCTGTTTCGAGATATTTGGACAGGTTTTGATGTATCAATTCCGGCTCTTTTATTTCTTGCTTAGAGTGAAACGTATCCAGTATTTAGTGATTCCTTTCTGGAAATAAGAACCGCAATTTGCTCTTGCAACTTATTGGAATTAAGATGCTTCAGATCCATGCCATTTTCCTGTAAAGATAAGTTTCAGCACCCGCGAAAAGAATAATTTGAGATTCATATTTACCGGAAATAACGATCTGGATCTTTGGAAGTCTTTTATAGCGGGCGTCGCTCGGTTCCATTTTTCTGATATTGTTCGGCATATTTTAGCATTTCTCGAAGATGGCGTATCGGAGACTCGAGAGAAACAACAGAGGCATTTACCTCTTTTTGCTAGCATATGTAACAAGGCTATGCGGTCTTCAAGTCCTGAAAAATTATGTAGATTATGTGTGAACATCTTGTTATATTCAGCAGAGACAATTTTTAAATTTTCCTTATTTGCCCATTTCTGAAGTCCAATGTTTCCTGCTATATTGGGAGTGTTGGTGTCTATTAACTTATTACGAACAGAAGGAACAGTATCTCTTTAGTGATTTTGGGATTTTTATACACATTTGCCTTAATTGCTTATGCAGGCGGTGAAGTGGACGCTATCGAATTTTCAACATATGAAAATATTTGGACTTTAATAAATGCTTTGCAAACCGTAGCTTACGCTGTTTTAATTTCTGTTATGTTTTCAACATTTATCATCAAAGAGTATGCTGGAAAACTTAATTTACTTTTGTTTACTTATCCTGTTGATAAATCTACCCTTTTGAAAGCGAAAGTATTATTAGTAGCTTTTAGTGGAATTGGTGGTATGCTTCTCGGAAGTGCTTTGATTTTTTTAATTTTCTTTATTACTGAACGCATATTCCCTCTAGTTCCCGATACTTTTTCTTTTGGAAATATCATTAAAATATGGAGTGAGTTATTATTATGTTCTGTGTACGCTTTATGCGTTGGCATAGTAGCTACAAAAATAGGATTTATAAAAATGTCTGTGCAGACAACGATTGTCAGTGCAATTATTATAGCTAGTTGTTCAGCAAATGTTATTTCTACTATGAGTTATACTAATTTTCCTTTTCTCTTTTTGTGGGGGATTATGGCTATAATTTCCATAATAAGTTATTGTAATATTGTACACAAAACAATTCGTATGGATATTTAATAAAAACAAAGTTTATTATGTCTTGAATAATGATTTTAGTAGCGTATTTGAATTTCAGTTTTAATACTGATGAATTTATAAATTTGCAATTATGATAAGAAAGGTTAAATATGATAAGTCTAAGAAAACGAGATATAAAAAAGGCATTAAAAGCTGGTGCAAAGGCTGGCGGTGTATCATTGGCTGATGTTCGGGCTGATATTGAAGCAACGATTGATGAAGCTATGGATAGTGCCGACCCAGAGGTGCAGACAAATTTCAAAAAGTATTTTGGAAATAAACGCCCTACACCAGAAGAATATATTTACAAGACAATGAGCGACGAAGTGTATCAAGCCTTTCAAAACATACTGAAACACCGCAGGAAACAGAAGAACCTTGTGATTGACGGATATAGTGTTTTTTTATTCATCAACCGCAATGGCAATCCACAAGTGGCAGTAAATTATGAAGCTGTATTCCGAAAACTTGTAGACAAGTACAACAGCAAGCATGAAGAACCGTTACCGAAGATTACACCTCATGGTCGAGTTATAATAAGGACAAGTTAGAAAACTCCAGTAAATACAAGGGGTTGCACTAATTTAGTCCTTATTTTTAATTTCCTGAAAAGGGAAAAATAAAGCAGCGCTGTCATTCCAGAATATGAATTATTACAGATTCAGACTGGAAATGGATTTGTGTAAGACAAGAGTAAAAACAACAGAATTATTGTAATTATAGGACTGAATTAGCTCGCACGGAATATAGATTCCGGATGTCTAATTCAGTCCTCTTTTTGATTGATGACGATGAAAGGTGATGAAAAATGGCTAGAATTATTTCTATTGTAAACCAAAAAGGGGGAACGGGAAAATCCGCATGTACAGCTAATTTAGCAGTAGGATTAGCACAAAAGAATATGAAAGTGTTGATTGTAGATGCCGATCCACAGTCTGATGTATCCGCAGGATTTGGATATCGTGATTGTGATGACAGTAATGAAACACTTACTGCTCTTATGGATGCTGTAATGAAAGATGAAGATATTCCTTCCGAATGTTTTATCAGACATCAGGCAGAGGGGATAGACATTATCTGTTCTAACATTGGACTGGCAGGTACGGAAGTACAGTTGGTAAATGCAATGAGTAGAGAATATGTATTGAAACAGATTTTATATGGTATCAAAGATCAATATGATGTAGTCATCATTGATTGTATGCCATCATTGGGAATGATTACGATTAATGCGCTGGCTGCATCAGATGAAGTCCTCATTCCAGTTGAAGCATCCTACCTGCCAATCAAAGGATTGCAGCAGTTGTTAAAAACAATCGGTAAGGTCCGTAAGCAGATTAATCCGAAGCTGCAAGTCGGAGGTATTTTGTTTACGATGGTCGATGCTCATACGAATGATGCCAGAAATAACATGGAACTTCTCAGAAATGTATATGGAAGTCAAATTCATATCTTTGATAATTATATTCCATTTTCTGTAAGAATGAAGGAAGCAGTCAGAGAAGGACAGAGTATTTTCTCTTATGATCCGAAAGGCAAAGCTACAGAAGCTTATCGGAGAGTGACGGAGGAGGTGCTGAAAGATGCCATCTAAAAAAAGAGCAACTCCCATTTCCTTACAGCCACTTGATGGTATGCAGATAAAAAAAGAAGATTATAAGCTGGTCTATGTTGGGGAATTATCGGGAAATATGTCACTGGATGATATTTTTGAAAGGTTCAACATTGATAGACCGGAAGATTTCCGTGGGCATTCCCTGTCTGTCAGTGATATCATAGTTCTGAATGACGGGGAAAAAGTAACCGCTCATTTTGTAGACAGTATCAGTTTTGAACAGCTGGATTCTTTCCTGAATCTGGAAGAACAGGTTCTTAGTGAACTGGCATATGAGGTAGGAGAACGTTACTTTGCTATTCAGAGAACAGAAGAAGGATATGATTATTCGTTTTACGATGAAGATTTTCGTCTGATGGATGGTGGCGTCTATGAAAATGATCAAATTTCTATTGAAGAAGCGGCAGAGGAACTTCTGGAAGACGAAGGCTGGACTGGAGAACGCATCCGTGGAGATTATGATCAGTTGATGGAAAAAGTAGAAGAAATGGATGAAGTTGTAATGGCAGAGATTCAGAAAAGCCAGGGCGAATATAAGCCTTTGGCAAAGGTGGAGGAACTGGAAGAGGCGAATTATAACATGATTGATAACGTCCTTAATAATATGCCACCGAAGAAAGAGCCTTATCTGGAATATTTCGCCACAGAATGTGATGAGTTCCATGATATGGGAGCTTATGAAAAAAGTACCGATGTTAATCAGATTGCTGCGGTCTATGAAAAATATAGGGAGAATCCTAAAACTGCGTATCTGGGATGCTCAATGGGAATTATTTATCGTGATCCGGAAGACAGTTACTATGATGAAGCCGAATTTGCGATCGTTAAAGGGAATACCGTATTCGGAAATCTGATGGATGATGTTCGATTTTATGGAGAACTTGCACTGGTACGGGAAGGGATCGAGAAAATTCATGAAGCATTGCCGGACTACAAGTATGTACCGATGAGGGATGTTCGAGAAGCAATGTATCCTGAGAAAATGACCACAGAACAGCTGGCAGAGGCACTGGATGAGATTGCAGAAGCTTTTGATCCGTATGAGTATCGAGATAATGTGGAGAGGGGAGAAAATACGGTGCAGGAAGTAATGCTGGATTTGAGAAGTGGAAATATTCATTCCTATATTTCATATCTGAAGGATATTGTAGACGAAGAATGCGATCTGTCTGTTCGTGCAGGAGTATTGATTGAAAGACTGAAAGCCTATGAACCTGAACTTCTAAAGGATATGGAACCAATGGTGTATGTAAACTATTGTGAAGAAAGTGATCTCATGAATCCAAGATGTCAGAAGCTGTCTGAGCTGGATGCAAAAACAGCAGAAATGGATAAAGAATGGTATGCAAAACGTGATCCGAAGACAGAGGAACCTACAAAAATTGCAAAGATATATGTGACTGTATATTATGCGGAAAAAGGTGAACAGATGCTGCATCATTTTAAGAAGTCAATGGATATTGGAAATGGACATGGCGGTATTGTGAGTCAGTTGAAGTATGATAATGAAATGAAGCTTACAGATGAGTATTGGATCAATTACCAGAAAGGCAAAGGAAGTGAAGAGTTCCAAAAGTATATGGAAGATCTGACAGACATGCAGAATCATGTGCTTCCGTATCTGCAGAGTTTTTGCAATCTGGAGGAAAAAGGTGTGAAGGAGAGACGAGAACAGCAGATAGCAGAAAGATATGAAGGAAGAGCAGATGAGAGGGTAACAAGTACCGAAGCGAATGAAGTTGTTAAGGATGTAGGAAAAACAGATAGAAAACCGGCACAGCAGAAGCAGGCGGTAGATGGAAAAGATAAGAAATTATCCATTCATGAACGGCTTGAGATCAATAAGAGGATTATTCAAGAAAAGCAGGGAAAAGATAAAACGGAGAGAGGAGTTGATTTGGGTGTAAGGACAGTGTAGAATAAGCAGAACGAGTCGGAGGTCGTGGATGATAACGTGGCTTCCGGCTTTATTGCGTATTGTCGGAAGAATTATAAATGGTATAATGAATGTAAATGCGATAAAAGAATGTCGCCTGTTATGCGACTTCCAAATGAGAAAAGTGTGTTATTCTGAGATCAAACAAGAGGCTAATAGAGTCAGGAGGGTGACATTATGAGTAAAAAAGGATATAGCAGACCAGGATTCTTTGGATCCATAAACCATTATGATGCAAACGGAAAAAAGTAGGCGAGAGCAGACCAGGATTCTTTGGTGGTATGAACGACTATGATGCAAATGGAAAGAAAATCGGACATAGTTCGCCTTCCTTTTTTGGTGGTATGAATCATTATGACAATAACGGGCATAAAGTAGGTGAGAGTCGACCAGGATTCTTTGGCGGTTTAAACCATTATGATGACAAGGGGCATAAGCGGGGGCATAGCAATCCAGGATTTTTAGGTGGATTCAATCATTACGGTTAAAACTGCACAGAGAGCAGCACAAGCGGCAAGGGCTGCGGCAAAAGCCGCCGTGGTTACGGTAAAGGCGATTGCCAAAGCGACCGCACTTGCCATTAAAGCGATTATTGCCGGAACGAAAGCCTTGATTGCCGCTATCGCCGCAGGCGGCTGGGTGGCGGTTTTGGTTATTATCGTGATTTGCCTGATTGGTATGATCCTCGGCTCAGTATTTGGCATTTTCTTCTCAGACGAAGATTCCGGCACTGGAATGAGTATGCAGACCGTTGTGCAGGAAATCAATACCGAATACGATACCAAGCTGCAAGAGGAAAAGAACTCGGTATCCTATGATGTTCTTGAAATGAGTGGCAGCAGAGCCGTTTGGAAAGAGGTGCTTGCCGTTTACTCTGTAAAAACGAATACGGATCAAGATAACCCCCAAGAGGTTGCCACAATGGACGATGGCAAAAAGCAACTCTTAAAAGACATCTTTTGGGAGATGAATCAAATATCTTCCCGAACAGAGAGCAAGACCGAAACAGTTATTACCGAAACCGATGACGGACACGGTAATATCGTGGAAACTGAAAGCACGGTCACACAAACCTATCTGTATATTACCGTCAGCCACAAGACTGCCGAGGAAATGGCGGCGCAATATGGTTTTAACGAAGAACAGAAAGGCTACCTCGCTGAACTGCTTGCAGATGAAAACAATTACCTTTGGTCACAGGTGCTTTACGGCATTACAGGCGGCGACGGACAGATCGTGACCGTTGCACTCTCTCTGGTTGGCAATGTGGGCGGTCAGCCGTATTGGTCGTGGTACGGTTTTAACTCCCGTGTAGAATGGTGTGCTTGCTTTGTATCTTGGTGTGCCAACGAGTGCGGCTATATCGACGCTGGAGTTATCCCAAAATATGCAGGCTGTGTCAACGGAGTACAATGGTTTAAGGATCGTGGACAATGGCTGGATGGCAGCGCCGAGCCTGCCCCCGGAATGATTATTTTCTTCGATTGGGCAGACGAAAGTGGTCAGGATGGATTATCCGACCATACGGGTATTGTTCAAAAGGTCGAAAACGGCAAGGTTTATACGGTCGAGGGCAACTCCGGCGACAGTTGCCGAGTCAATGAGTATTCTATCGGTTATTACGAGATTCTTGGCTACGGCGCACCTGCCTATTAAAATACACAAGCCGCCTGCATTTTGCAGGCGGTTGGATTACATATCAGAAAGATATTGTGCCGGTTTGAAAACTAAAAGTCTCAAAATACAGACTTAATAATTGCGATTTCACTCTCAAAGTGCTATAATACAAACTATATTTGGGTGGAGGTGCGGAAATGAAAGTACGGTACAACAAACTTTGGAAACTTCTGATTGACAAGGGAATGAAAAAGAGTCAATTACGAGAAGCGGTCGGGGCAAGCAAAAGTACATTTGCGAAACTCGGAAAAAATGAAAATGTTACCCTTCCCGTGCTGTTGAATATATGCGAATACTTAGAGTGTGATTTTGGCGACATAATGGAAGCCGTACCCGAAAATGAGGTGTAGGATCAATGAACAAGAAGATTTTAATTGTGGATGACGAAAAAGAAATCGTTGATCTGCTTGAAGTGTATTTGAGTAACGATGGTTATTCAGTATATAAATGTTATAATGGGTTAGAGGCGATGAAATGTATCAAACAGTCGCAGATTGATTTAGCGATACTTGATATTATGCTGCCGGATATTGATGGTTTTCGACTTTGCCAAAAAATTCGGGAAAAGTTTTACTTCCCTATTATTATGCTTACCGCCAAAATTGAGGATAGCGACAAGATTATGGGGCTTACGATTGGTGCGGATGATTATATAACGAAACCGTTTAATCCTTTAGAGGTTGTGGCAAGAGTAAAGACGCAATTAAGGCGTTATCAGAGCTATAACAGTCCTAATTTGAGCCAATCCGAAGAAAAAGACGAGTATGACATCAGAGGTCTACTGATAAACAGAGTCAGCCACAAGTGCTACTTGTATGGCAAAGAAATAGCCTTGACTCCGTTGGAGTTTTCTATTCTGTGGTATCTGTGCGAACATCAGGGTAAAGTTGTCGCCTCGGAGGAATTATTTGAAGCCGTGTGGAAAGAAAAGTATCTTCGCAACAGTAACAATACGGTAATGGCGCACATTGGGCGGCTTCGGGAAAAATTGAATGAACCTTCAAAAAATCCGAAGTTCATTAAAACTGTTTGGGGGGTAGGGTATGAAATTGAATAAAAAAGAAAAAAACTATCTGCTCTCTACCTTGTTCAAAGGGTATGTAATTCAATGTGCGATTTGCTCTGTGCTTATTTTTGGCGGTACTTTTCTTTTAGGAATTATGGCAGAGGAAATTCTCCGCAAGTATGTTTTGTATTATTACTTGTATTACAGAACAGTATATCTTTATATAGTGGCTGTAATCGTGTGGGGTGGCTGTATTATATACATGACATACCTACTTTTGAAAAAAGTCATCGCCTATGTGTACGAGGTACAGGCTGCGACAGGAAAAATGTTCGATCAGAATGTCAGTTACATTGAAATGTCCCCGGAGTTGAGTGAAATCGCCGCTAACATCAATCAGTTAAAACAAGAGGCTGAAAGTAATGCAAGGCTTGCAAAAGAAAATGAGCAGCGAAAAAATGACCTGATTATGTATCTTGCACACGATTTGAAAACACCGCTTTCTTCTGTAATCGGGTATCTTACTTTACTGCGTGATGAGTTGCAAAATCTCAAAGGAACTTCGAGAAAAGTACCTTTCAAATCACTCTTGGTAAGGCAGAACGGTTAGAGGATTCTGATTAACGAGTTTTTCGAGATAACACGATTCGAATATATACGATATTACATTACAATACACGAAAATCAATTTAACTCGCCTGCTGGAGCAACTTGTATATGAATTTAAGCCTATGCTCAAATCAAAGAATTTGCAATGTAATCTTTGTGTTGATGATGACATAATGCTTCGATGTGACGCAGACAAAATTCAGCGTGTTTTTGATAACCTTTTGAGAAATGCGGTTATCTACAGTTTTGAAAATACGGATATCACGATCAGCGCACAATGTCAGGAAGATACGGTCAGCATTATTTTTTGTAACCACGGCGATACTCTGCCGGAAGAAAAGTTAAACAGGATTTTCGAGCAGTTTTATCGGCTTGACGCAGCGAGAAGTACAAGCAGTGGAGGAGCTGGATTAGGTTTGGCGATTGCAAAGCAGATTGTTGAACTACACAATGGTACAATCGTTGCAGAGAGCCAAGAGGATCAAAACAAGTTTTCAATTACTTTGCCGTTGGCGTAGGAAAATTGTAAGAATTTGCATAGAAAAAAAGAGGAATACCTTACGAGCAATCAAGAAAATACGGGCTTCTGTTTTGGTACAATAAAAGTATCAAGATAGAGGCTCGTATTTTTTGTGATACAGCATAAGGAGGAATGATGAAGTTGCTAAGAAAACAAATGCTGCTATGTTCTATTTTGTTTCTTGTATTTACGCTATCTGCCTGCTCTGCAATTGGGCAGACAGACGAAAACAATCTTACAGATAGCGCAACATCCGCAG
>NZ_JBWJVQ010000019.1:0-10495 GCF_056339875.1 Blautia sp. ZXY-1-C6 | reverse complement strand
TAGCGAAACGCGTAAAGGGGGCAGAATAATATGTATAAGGCATTTGGAATCGTAAGCTCTTCCGGGAGAAATATTTATGTAGATGGTATGCAGGATTATCGCCCGATCGGTGCGTTTTCCTTCCTTGGCAGATACAGAGTCATTGACTTCCCTATCTCCAATATGACCAATAGCGACATTGACCGTATTCAGGTCTATATCAATAATAAACCCCGTTCTGTTGTAGAACACGTTGGAACAGGACGTCATTACAACATCAACTCCAAGAGCGGCAAACTTCAGCTTCTCTTCTCAGAGCACAATAATGACAATGATATCTATAACACCGATATCTCCTGCTATCTGGATAACATGGAATCACTCAGCAGAATGTATCATCCGTATGTTGTCATTGCCCCGAGCTATATGGTTTATTCAATTGATTTTGACCAGTTTTTACATACCCACATTGACTCCGGTGCAGATGTTACTCTCCTTTATCACGCTGTTGATAATGCAAAAGAGGCTTATCTTACCTGTAATGTTCTGGGGCTGAACCGCCAGAAAGGTGTGGAATCCATCGAACCAAATCATGGTAATAAGAAGAATCAGTATGTTTATATGGATACCTGTGTTATGAAAACAGAGCTTTTCATCAGCCTGATCAAAGAAGCCAAGAATCTTTCTTCCATGTACACACTGACAGACATCCTGAATGATAAATGTGAAACTCTGGATATCCGCGGCGTTGCACACAAGGGATTCTTTGCAAGCATTACAGACTTCCCAAGTTACTATGCTGCAAACATGGCTCTCCTTAACTACAAGTCAGCTCAGGAACTTTTCCATGAAAACTGGCCAATCTATACACGTACCAATGATTCCTGCCCGACTCAGTATTTCAATACTGCAGATGTGAAGAATTCCGTAATCTCCAACGGCTGCCAGATTGAAGGTACTGTTGAGAATTCTGTAATCGGTCGTGGATGCATCATTAAAAAAGGTGCTGTTGTAAGAAACAGTGTTGTTCTCGCTGAAGCTACTGTAGGTGAGGGTGTTCACGTAGAGAATGAAGTAGTCGACAAATGGGCGAAACTCGTTCATAAAAAAGAAATCGTTTCCCCGACTGAACAGCCTGGTTATATCAGAAGAAATGATACTCTGTAATTAATGATTAATTAGATTAAATGCAAAGCCCCCCCCGGAAGCGGTCACTTCCGGAGGGCTTTGTTTGTGTTTACTTAAATTTCACAAACTCTTCACATTTTCCTCTTGCATTTCATTTTTAGCGTGTTATAATACAGCTGTAACAAAGATAAAGAACAAACAACTGAATACTTAAAAATACTTAACACCACCTGGAGCATTTCGGATGCTCATAAATTGAAGATAGTGTCAAGCGTGTCACCTCAGCTGTAAAATGGAGGAAAAGTCAAATGAATACTTTAAAAGCTGAAAAAAGAACAATGGACACAAAGGCCAAAAGATTAAGAAGAGAAGGCTACGTTACAGGTAACGTATTTGGCAGAGAGATGGAAGGTTCTCTTCCTGTTAAAATCGAGAAATCTGCTGTCGAGAAACTTCTCAAGACAAATAACAAAGGAAGCCAGATTATGCTGGATGTAGATGGTCAGTCATATGACGTACTGATTAAAGAGATCCAGTTCAATCCGTTAAAAGGACAGGTGGATGAAATAGATTTCCAGGCACTGGTAAGCAACGAGAAAGTACATTCCGTAGCAGAGATCGTACTTGTAAACCACGACAAACTGGAAGCCGGTGTATTACAGCAGCATCTGGAAGAAATCTCCTTCAGAGCTCTCCCATCAGCACTGGTAGACAAAGTTATGGTAGATGTCGGTGACATGAAAGTCGGCGACGTAATCAAAGTCAAAGACCTCGCCATCGCCCAGGACAAAGATGTAGACTTAAAGACAGACCTTGAAGCTGCAGTTGTATCCGTAGCCGCCGTTCATGTAGACCCGGCTCTGGAAGCTGAAGAAGAGGCTGCTGCCGAAGAAGAAGCTAAATAACATAATATCTCTTTTAACATTTATTCAGGTACGCTTAAGCGTACCTGAATTTTTTTATCAAAACATCTCCCTCTACAAATAATTGACCTTTCCAGATATCTGCACTATTCTGCTCCCGTACTATTCTTTCTCTTGCTCCTGCTCCAGCAGCCTGAATGACAATTCCAGATAAAAAATTTCCTCCGGATCATCCAGCTCAGACTGCAGGATTTCCTTAATCCTGTCCAGCCTGTAAAGAAACGTACTGCGGTGGATAAACAATTCCCTTGCCGCCTGGGTTGCACTGAGATGCTGCTCCAGATACACTCTCAATGTCTCCATATACTGAGTCTGATTCTCCTCATCATGCTTCTTCAATTCCAGCAGCCCTTCATGACAGATCATTGTTCCCGGCAATCTTCTTGTTGCCTGTTCCAGAATATAGGTCAGTGCCACCTGACCGAAATAATGAATCCACAGATAAGGCTTCTTACGGCTTCCTACATCCAGAGCCGTCTTCGCCTGCACATACTGCCGTCTCAGATTCATATGTCCTGTCATCACCCTGCTGTATCCGGCTTTCAGATAAGTATCCCTGATAAAACAAACCAGTTTTCCGGCTACTTCCTCCTGGCTTTTTCCAAGTCTGGTAAGGTCAAAAAATGCCACAATTTCATCCTGATAAAGAAAACTCACAGAATCCTCAAATTTCTTCTTAATATATCGGCAGATTGCCTTTGTGGAAAGATTCTGCTGATTCAGATAGGTAATCTGCAGGATCAGGCACATATATTCATGATTCCCACTCCATCCCAGTTCACTCAGTTCTCTACTCACCTGCATATAATCCGCAGTTCTGTCCGACAAAATCCTGACAAAAATCTGCTCCATATCCCTGTCCGGATCTTCTTCCTCCGCTTCATGCGCAAGCAGATACTCCAGTTTCTCCACCAGAATGTCCAGTACACAGATAACTCTCAGTGTAATCTCTGATCTGCACTCAGTCAAAACCAGCCTGTGAGTTGCTTTCCCATCCACAAACAGATTTCTGTTCATCGAACGACATCCACTGATATAAGCCGGAAACATTACATATTCATGTGTATCTGCCATATCTCGATAAGCTTCATTCTGCAGAAGCGCATTTACATATTCCATATTCAACCCGTCATCTGTATACAGCCGCGCCCTCGGCGGCAGATACTCGCTTCCCGCTTCCGCCACGAAGGTAAAATCCAGTCCTGTTACAGACATCGGATTCTGCAGAAATTCCGATGTCACCTGCAAAAGCCTGTCCATTCCGGCATGTTCTAACATCAGATCATGAATCTTCCGTTCCCATTCATCAGCCGCATCAAAAATCTCCTGCACATCATTCATAAATTCTGCTATTTCTTCCAGACTATCAAGTGCAATATGAATATACGGAATCTGCTGAAGCTCTTCTGATGCAGCATCAATTTCCTCTCTCCCACAAAATACCCAGAGTATATTTTCAGCAGTCAGAACTGCCGATTCCCACTCTTTGTCATATCTCTGTACCACATAAACATGCCCATGTCGAAATGTTTCTTTTTTTTCATAACACAAAAAGGGGCGCAGATATCCGTCTGAACCGGATAAAGTTCCCCTTTCCGTAATTTCATATTTCTCTTTTATTTTTTCATATAAATAAACTGATGACAGCTGCAAGTCTACAATCCTCCTGTCACATAATTGAAGCACCTATTTTACCAGTCAATTCTATAGCAATTTAACTCACATTATGTCTTTCTTATACGTACCTGTCAGCCCGGTTCTCACACAATAAACGTCTTCGCAACTTCCACAGCCTCAATACAGTTCTCTGTATAGGCATCTGCTCCCATATTCTTCGCCAGCTGCTCCGTTACTGCACCTCCACCAACCATAATCTTAAATTTATGCTTACTGCTGCTTCGTTTCAGAGACTTCACCACCTGCTCCATCTCCGGGATTGAAGTACTCAGAAGTGAAGAGATACACACGATCGACACATCCGGATTCTGTTTCACTGCACGCAGAAACTGCTTCTCAGAAATATCCACTCCCAGATCGATCACCTTAAATCCGGCACTGCGAAACATGATTGCAACCAGATTCTTACCTACATCATGCAGATCACCTTCCACCGTTCCAAGGATTACAGTTCCGATATTCCTCCTGCCAAACTGCGAGTCCTGTTCCTCCAACAATTCAAAACCCTTGCGCACACTTCGGGCTGCTGCCAGAATTTTAATAATATCCGCACCATTGGATTTGTAATTCTCCCCCACTGTTCGCATAGCCGGAGTCATGGCCTCTTCCACAATCCGCCCTGCAGGAATATGCTGCTTCAATGCCTCCCTCACCAGCTTCTCTGTCTCCCCCGGATGTCCGTCTTCAATTGTTTTTCTTAACTGTTCCAGTACTGTCATATCCTCAAGCCACCCTTAATACCTTCTGCCAAAAATCCCCCGCCCTGCGGCGAAGGATTTTTTGTTTTTTCAAACACGCTCTGCGCTTTCAATATCTGTATTTTATCATAGCTCACTGTTATTTACAACGAAAACTAACTTCCCCTTCCGCAACCTCCACAGAGAATGTTACTGTTCACTCCGTTCTCAGTAACACGCTTCGCGATGCACAGAATTTATGCTAATCGCATAAATTCGCGCGGTATATCTCGGGTTTTCTGTGACCTTCGCTCACAAAAAACACCTCGCGGGATATTACCAGTGAACAGTAACCAGAGAATTTACTTGATTTAAATCAAGCAGATATTCGTAATCCGCTTCGCTACACCAAATAACTGCTCCACAGGGGACTTACTTGATTCGGCTAAAATATTATTCCAGAAGGTAACAACTCGTATAAGCAATCGTACAATCCCCATAATAATACTGTAGCTCATTGGCCTGGCAAACCTGTGTTACCAGCATCCCGTAAGCCTCCATCGATGAGAAAGCCTGTTTCGGAAACCTGCATGGAGCATCCGGATAAGTACAGACCTTACATTTCGTACAGCATCCCGCACCAATCGCCAGCATATCCGGATAAATCTCCCGAAGTTTCTTCTCAAATTCCACAAAATACTCCTTATGTCTGGCTTCCGTTTCCATCATTCCCTCGCCATCAAAAACATCCTCCAATTCACCAACTGTCTGAACAATAATCCCATACTTATACTGCCGGACTTTCGCTTCACATTCCTCAAGAGAGCCACATCCCGGAGGACAGCTCCAGCACTTATCATACTTATGACAGGTATCTGCTGCACACATCTGTCGAACCTCCGGCTTCAGCTCAATCGTATCACAATCCAGCAACACCACATGCGAAAACCCCTGCTCCATTCCCATTTGCTCTATTTTTTTTATATCCATAATCTAACCCCTTACTCTCTTGTATAGTCTATAGCAACCTCATCAGGCAGATAAAATTATCCTCTTCGCGCCTCAGTTCTGCACCGAATAACTGCTCCGCAGTTTATCAGAAGAAATCTGCACTTCTCAATAATTCAATCAGGCGGATAAAATCATTCACCTGTCTCAAATCCCAGTTCATCAATAAAATGATCCTGAAAATCAGCCGAAGCAGCCAGCTCAACGAATTCAATCTTTCTCACCAGCTCATCCATCTCCAGCATTTCCTTCTCATTCACAAGTGCGATCTTCGCCCCCTCACCAGCAGCGTTTCCCACTGGTTTCACTTTCTTCACAAGCGTCGCCGGAAGCAAGCCAATCTTCCCGGCACTGACCGGATCCATATAGTTGCCAAAAGCACCTGCAATATATACCGAACAGATATCATCTTCTGTAATCCCAAGCCGTTCCATAAGCATCTGAATTCCCGCTGCAATCGCAGCTTTCGCAAGCTGAACCTCTCCGAGATCCTTCTGAGTCAGATAAACCCCTCTCTCATTACCGCCCCGCTCTGGCGGTACCAGAATAAACACACCTTGCTTCTCCTGTCCGCTTCTCAGCACACCATTCTCATCCAGCATTCCAGCATCCAGAAGACCCGCCACCAGATCGATCAATCCCGAACCACACAAACCAACCGCCGGCTTATTCCCAACAGTTGTATAGTTCCACTTCCCATCCTCATACTTCACATGATCCACAGCCCCGGCCGCGCCACGCATTCCACACTCAATCTTCGCACCCTCAAAAGCAGGCCCGGCCGCAGTAGAACAGGTCACCATCCGCTCCCTGTTTCCCAGAACCATCTCACCATTCGTTCCAATATCGATCATCAGAGAAATCTCTTCCTGCTGATCCGGCCTGATAGCCAGCAGACATCCACAGGTATCCGCTCCCACATATCCTGCAATATCCGAAAGCATGATCAACTCTGCACGCTCCTGCACAGCCAGACCATAATCCCCCGCATTCAGCACCAGCCTCTCACTCACAGCCGGAGTATAGGGCGCATGTACCAGCGAAGCCGGAGAAATCCCCAGAAACAGATGATGCATACAGGTATTTCCCACAACACACACCTGAAAAACATCCTCTCTCCTTATCCCTGCATCCTCTGCCAGACTTCCCAACATCTCATTAACCGCTTTCCGAACACACATACTTAACGCTTCTGTTCCATGCTCCAGCGCATAATTCGCCCGCATGATCACATCCGCACCATACTGCGCCTGCGGATTCATCCTGCTCTCAACTGCCAGAGTCCTCCCATCCGCACCATCCAGCAAATACCCCGCAATGGTAGTCGTCCCAATATCAAACGCTGCCAGACACCTCCGACCAGCTTCCTTCCTCATTTCCAGAATCCGCCGTCTACTGTAAATCACATACCATTCATCAGAATCCCTGCGCATCCCATACAATTCACCCGCCAGCTTCAGATCCACCTCCATCTGCCCCGGCTCAACCTCACCATCTGTCTCCGCCAGCGTATCCAGCAGCCTCTGCCAGTCCGACCGCTTCTCCCCTGTTTTCGCCTTCTCCAGCTCAACCTGAGCCATCCGTAGTCCCGGTTCAAACACAACTTCTCTGTTAAATCCATCCGTCAAAATCTTTTCATTGCCAGCCCTGTCCAATGTCTCCACTACACAAGTCTCACCTTCACCAATCCGAATCTGACACGCCTTAACAACTTCACCATTAATCTTAACCAGACACTTCCCACATTTCCCCAGACCGCCACAAGGCGCATCCGGCCTCAGTCCTGCCTGAATCTCCGCCTCCAGTACCGATATCCCATCCTCCACCTCTATCTCAATATCCTCACGCACAAACTTAACCCAAGCCATAAAAACCTCCCACATATCCAATCCAAACATCACAACAGCCAACAGCCAGCTCAGAAAAATATTTTATTTCATGTGCATTTGCAGGGGTCTTAGATATTCTTAGCTCTCAGAAATCTGCGTTATGAGCAGACTGTATCACTGTCTGAGCGAAGTTTGCAACGGAGCGAGTTTGAGAAGGCTGCTCATGCCTTTAGCAGATTTCTGAGAGGTTAGAATATCTTAGACCCCGAAACCGCACATGAAATAAAATATTTTTCTGAGCGTCCCCTTTTTCCCATTATAACACACTCCAAAAAAATCCCAAAATACACGAAAGGACCACTCCACAGAGCAGTCCCCTCATAATATTTTCATGTTATACTAAACCCGCACAAAACAATCAGATCAAGCCGCCAACTTCTTAGCCAGTGAAGCCGCACTAGCCGCATCATCAGAATATCCATCAGCACCAATTTCCTCAGCAAAAGCTTCTGTAATCGGCGCTCCGCCAACCATAACCTTAATATTACCTCTGAAATCCGCCGCATTCAACGCCTCAACAGTCTCCTTCAGAGCCGGCATAGTAGTAGTCAGTAGCGCAGAAAGAGCAATGATCTTAACATCCGGATTCTCTTTATAGCACTCAATAATCTTAGCCGCCGGAACATCGACTCCAAGATCGATCACCTCAAATCCGGCACTCTCGATCATCATGGCAACCAGATTCTTACCAATATCATGAAGGTCACCGGAAACCGTAGCAATGATAACCTTACCAAGTGCACCTGTAGAACCAGATGCCAGATGCGGTTTCAGAACCTCAACACCTTTCTTCATAGCACGAGCTGCAACCAGCATCTCCGGAACAAAGATCTCACCATTTTTGAATTTCTCACCAACTACAGACATCGCACTGATCATACCATCATTCAGAATCGCAACCGGATCATCACCCTCATCAATGGCTTCCTGTACAGCCGGTCCTACTAATTTCGCTTTCCCTTTTTCAACTAATTCCGCAACTTCATTTATCTTAGACATAATCAAATCCTCCTGTTATTTCTCAATTTCAGATTCCAACCACTTAATTCATTTACACAGTTTCTGCAGATTCAACCTACTTCTTCTTTGTTGTACCAATTAAGCCTTCTCTGTAAGCCCCTATATATTCCATACAATAATCATCCAGACCAAGTAATGCTTCTGTTGCATAAACCAGTCCAAGCATATCCTTATTTGTCGGATCCATAATTCCACTGTCCAGTCCTGCATTCATTGCCAGTACCAGGAACCCGTAATTAATCAGCTTACGAACCGGCAGATTAAAGGAAATATTACTGATCGCTGCCGTAATATGAATGGTCGGATACTGCTCACGTACACTTGTGATCGTCTCAATATTCGTTGCAATACCATCCTCAGAAGTACAAAGCATCTCAACCAGCGGATCAATGTGAATCCTGTCCGGAGCAATTCCGTACTCTTTCGCTTTCGCCATGATCTTGTCAAAAACTTTCAGACGGTCTGCTGCACATTTCGGAATACCTGTATTGTCACTCAGCAGCGCAATTACCTGCCATCCCTCATTTCCCGGCTCAGCCATGATCGGGAAAATCGTATCAATCTTATGTCCCTCTCCTGATACAGAGTTAAAAATTCCAGGTTTCTTACAGAACTTATAAGCCTGTGCCAGAACATCCGGACTCGGGCTGTCAATTGAGATCGGAAGATCTGTAACCTCCTGAATACAGTCGATCATCCATTTCAATGTTTCCACTTCTTCCGCTTCCGGAACAGAAGCGCAACAGTCAATATAAGTAGCTCCGCTTTCCGCCTGAAGCTTTGCTCTTGCTTTAATAAATTCAGAGTCTCTTTTCGCGATCGCTTCTGCAACGATCGGGATAGAACCATTAATTTTCTCACCAATAATAATCATTTTCAAACACCTCCATAGCATCATCCTCTGCAACACCTGAGATCAGAACATAATCTGCCATGGAAGCCTTGTAGATTCAGATGCCTTAATGCCAAATTTCTCTTCATTCAGCTTGTCAATGGAATCACAGAGAGATTTATAAACACCCGGATAAACAGAACCAGGGCCACCCTGAGCGATACACGGAATAAAGTATTTGTTTCCACATTCTTCGCAGACACGACGTACCACTGCATCACAATTCTCATCTGTCCAGCCCTCAAAATCAACTGCACGATTTTCGATACCGCCCATGAAGCTGATCTTTCCGCCATATTTCCTGATCAATTCCGGAAGATTATTGGTTTCCATACATCCCTGCCATACATCGATCCCCATCTCAATCATAGAAGGAACCAGTGTTGCTGCGTAACTGTCAGAATGATGGATAACCAGCTCAACGCCATGACTGTGATAATATCCGTAAATTTCTTTATATGGCTCAAGTAAAAATTCATCAAACATTGCAGGACTCATAAATGTACTGTCCAGTCCACCCCAGTCATCATGATGGAATAATGCATCAGGATGAAGGTTGGAACAGATACCTTCAGCAAGTTCCAGTTCCCACTCTGTCAGATATTTGATCAGATCATGCATTTCATCCGGATTAGTAATATAATAAACCAACGCATTACTGATCTCACACAGATGATGAGTCTGCTCAAATAATCCCGGTGCAACGAAAGCTGCTTTAAATGCCTGTTCTCCGTCAACTGCATCATACTGAGCCTTCACCATATCCCACTGATCCTGGGTAAATTTCAAAGACGGTGCATGTACATAGTCTTTCCAGTCTTCAATATCCTTTACCACGATCTTGTCAGGAGTATGTACAGGAAAAGAACCCGGAACTCCTTTCGGGAAAGTATTGGTTACTCCCCATGCATTCACTACATTTTCCTGACCCGGCTGAAGCAGCGGGTTTGCAAACATAAACGGATGAAAAAGAAGCTGTACTGCTTCATACTGATTAACAAATCTGTCAGGATTTCCGCCTTTTATAACTTCCAGCATATTCTGTTTCGGTGTTAACATATAATCTACCTCCTCATGCAATATGAAAATGCCCCCACATTCCCACATTTGTTTGTTTAATTTGTCGTTCTTTATCTCGTTTACGATGATTTTATTGTAGCATTTATACAATCCAAAATATATAATCAGATATGCGGATTTTTCACGCCCGTATTCCTACAAATTGTATGAATGCATCTCAAGTATTGTGCCAACAGTAACCGGCAGCCATATAATAAATTTTAAAATCAACCGTAAATACAC